>JADZBJ010000192.1 GCA_020852155.1 Saprospiraceae bacterium
CATCACATTTTTGAAAATCAGCAAACGGAAAAAAACCTCAAAATCGAAGATGAGGCCATACAAAGAGACAATGTAAAATTGTTGTTCAAGCCAGCCCTGGGCTACACAGCGAAATGGCGGCGCACAACCTGGAATATCGAATTGTTTGGTCGCATTTCGCCACATGAGAAAAGCCGTGAATCATTTCATCAGACAGGTATTCGGCTGGAAAGAATTTTTTAAAGCGGTACAGCTGCGTTTTTTAAAATCCTTCCGTCTTTCCAGTTATTCAACGTTGAATCGCGGTCAACAATCCAGTTCACAAAAAGTAAACATTTTTATTTCACCATGACATCACGATTGGTCTTATTCATGCTCATTTGCCTCACAGCGCAATTACAGGCACAAACCGTCACACCAGCCAATGCGCCGGCAGACGATACTTTCCGCACATTACTTCATTTGAAAAAAATCAGAAAAATCGGGTTGTACTTCGCGCCTGAAATACAATATGCACAGTTTGGCGAAAAAGAATTCACGCCTGCCTCCGGCATGTCTGCCATGTTTGTACTCAACCAGCGTTTCGCCTTTGGTATGACCGGAGCCATCGCCGTGGATCCCGAGTTTTCGCCAGCCAGTGTTTCACCCCAATACCTCAGGGCAGCATACGGCGGCCTGCGGATGGAATGGACACAACGCCCTAACAAAGCACTGCACCTTTCTTTCCCGTTGGTGCTGGGCAGCGGCTGGGCGAACGTAGATTCAGTATCGTTCCGCCGTGACTATTCAGGGCCAGGCCATCAGCATAATGACGATTTTAACGGACGCTCGCGCAATCACGCGCAGTGGTTCGTCGTTCAGCCAGGCGTTCGGGTGGAAGCCAACTTGCTGCGTTACGTTAAGGTTTTTGCTGGCGCTGATTACCGACTGGCTTTTCAGGATGAAAGCGTTACCAATGTGCCTGAAAATGCACTGCGCGGCATGACTGCCACCGCCGGACTGAAAATCGGATTTTTCAACTTTGACGTTTCTCGCCTGCGCAAGAAAAAACAATAATTTCAGGTGTGATGATGTAAGAGGCTGTCTCGCAAGTTTAAAAACTGGCAGATTGGATTAACCGCGAATGACGCTAAAAACGCAAAATTTTGAAATTCAAAAACTTAGCGTTTTTAGCGTCATTAGCGGTTAATAATAAACAGCGCAGATTCACGACTTATGAGACACCCTCTTAAAACCAATTCGTCATTCCATTCACAATCATTACATTATCATATCATCACATTATCACATCATGTTTAAGGTTTCTTCATTTGCGCTGATAGGCGCTGCTGTTTTGACACTGTTTTTTTCTTGCAAAAAAGACGAAATTCAGACGTACGACTGCACCGGAATCACGCCTACTTACACGGCAGATATCAAGGCAGTTATGAATGCATCATGCGCTACTTCCGGTTGCCACAATGCTACAAGCAAAGCAAAAGGTATTGATTTGAGCACTTACGCCAAGGTGAAATCAGAGAGTGCGAACGACCGCTTCATGGGTTCCATGCAGCATTTGAGCGGGTATGATAACATGCCACAAGGTGCATCGAAACTGAGTGATGAAACACTCCAGAAAATTTACTGCTGGATTCATAACGGCCAGCCGGAGTAAGGATTTACTGAATAGGCTTGTTGCGACGGGAGCATTTTTGCGAGGTGAAGGCAAATTTTACTTTAGTCAAGGCAAAATTTGCAGTCGCATGCGGGCAATTCGACGAAAATTTTAACTCAGTATAAACACATCGAGATTCATTTTGTCTTGACCAGGATTTGGGGGGATTTTTGGATTACAGGATTTATATTTTCAGGATTATCCATCGAATCAAGTAATCTTAAATCCTATAATCCAAAAATCCCCCCAAATCCTGGTCAAGACAGTTTCTTTAAAAATACAGCGTTTGCAGAGGGATTGACCGCCGATCAAACAATGTGTACTCGTCGCGACAAGTCTAATATTAATTTTTCGGGCACAATTTCAGACAGCCGCAAAGACGATCAGAAATGTCGTTTTTTGCGGCTGTTTTTTTGATAAATTCGGTTAAACATCACATTCATGTACCCTGCGTTACGCCATACCATTTCCCTGTTGTCAACAGAACAGATCAGTCCAACACGCCGGGACGTGTTGCAGCCACTGATTGAATATATCCGAACGCAACGCGCAGCTGGCAATCCGGTGCTGCTGAATTTTATCTGCACGCACAATTCAAGACGCAGCCATTTGTCTCAAATCTGGGCGCAGGCTATGGCATATCATTTCGGCATTCGGGAGGTGTATTGTTATTCAGGCGGCACGGAAGCCACGGCGATGTTTCCCAAAGTCGGGGAAACGCTCATTGAGCAAGGATTTATCATACTCCCGCTGAGCGCTGGTGAAAACCCGGTTTATGCCGTAAAATTTGATGAAAACACCGCTCCGGTCATCTGTTTTTCCAAAACTTACGACCATCCTTTTAACCCGAAAAATGGCTTTGGCGCTGTGATGACATGCGATTCCGCCGATGAAAATTGCCCGATTGTATCGGGTGCTCAAAAACGCTTTCCGATCAAATACGAAGACCCGAAGCGATTTGACAACACGCCTTTGCAGGATGCCAAATATGCCGAACGAAGCCTCGAAATTGCCCGGGAAATGTTGTTTGTATTTTCCAGCATTTAAATCTGCATATTTGCCCCTCCTCTTTTTACCGCAACCTGTTTTCTATGAAAAATCCAATCTGGCTTCTGGCCACCCTGCTTGTTTTCGCTGCATATTCCTGCAAAAACAATGCAAATTCCCCCGCAAATGACTACCGGGACTTGAATAAAAACGGTAAAAAAGACATTTAAGAAGATCCACAACAGGACATCAACAAACGGATAGACGACCTGCTGTCACAAATGAATATTGAAGAAAAAGCAGGGCAAATGTTTATTTCCGGTGCTGGTATTTATGAAGACGGCAGTCTGCGCGGTGCGCCCGGTATGAAAATCAATGGCCCGGCTGAAAGTATGCCGCGCATTCCAGACGCAATTCGACAGCAGCGACTTTCGCATTTCAATGTCTGGATGTTGCCCGGTATGGAAGCCACAGCCAAAGGCATTGCTGCTGCCCAGCAATTTGCGATTGACAGCACTCGCCTGGGCATTCCGATCACATTCGCCACCGACCCGCGCCACGCCTTCAGTGAGGCTATTTTTTCTTTGACCACCCGCGAATTCAGTCTTTTTCCGGAGGAACTCGGGTTTGGTGCAATTGGCGACCCGGCCCTGGTGCGCCGCTTTGCCGATATTGCCCGGCAAGAATATGTGGCTGTAGGGCTGCGCCTGGCCCTCCACCCTGTAGCCGACCTGGCCACCGAGCCACGCTGGCCACGCAATGCCTACACCTTCGGAGAAGACGCCCAGACCGCCAAAATGCTCACAGAGGCTTATGTACAGGGGTTCCAGGGAGAGCAATTGAGTTCGACCAGTGTGGCCTGTATGACCAAACACTTCCCTGGTGGCGGCCCTCAAAAGGAAGGACTTGACCCGCATTTTGAATTTCAAAAAGGGCAGGTTTATCCGGGCGACAATTTCGCCTATCACATGATTCCCTTCGAAGGGGCTTTTGCAGCAAAAACGGCCTCCATTATGCCTTATTATGGCGTACCGACCGATCAGACCAGTGAAAATGTGGGCATGTCGTACAACAAGGAAATCATTACCGGACTGCTGCGCCAGAAATTCGGTTACGATGGCATCGTTTGTACTGACTGGGGATTGCTCAATGACGACCTCATGGGGCCGGGCATCGTTTGGAAAGCGCGGGCCTGGGGCGTTGAAAGCCTGACGCCAGAGCAACGCGTTCAGAAAATCATTGAGGCTGGATGCGACCAATTTGGCGGTGAAGCCTGCCCGGAGCATATCGTCAGTCTGGTTAAAAAAGGCGTGATTTCTGAAGCGCGTATTGATGAATCCGTTCGCCGCATTTTGAAGCAAAAGTTTCAGTTGGGTTTGTTTGACAATCCCTTCCCGGATGTTGCCAATGTATCGAAAAACCTGCGCAAACCGGAATGGGTAGCCTTTGGCAACGAGATGCAACGCCGCGCCATGGTGATGCTGAAAAACGACAACAAAACGCTGCCACTTTCCACTACGGCCAAACCGAAACTGTTCATTCAGAACATGGATAAAACGGCTGTGGAAAAATTCAGTACGGTCGTGGAAAAGGTGGAAGATGCTGACTGGGCTATTCTGCGGTTACAAACGCCGTGGCAGCCTTATGAAAACACGAATAATCCGTTCGCAAAAGGTTTTCACCACGGCGATCTGGATTTCAAGGGAAAGGCCCTCGAAGAAGTACTGGCGATTTGTCGCAAAAAGCCAACGATCGTCGTGATCAACCTCGACCGTCCGGCTGTCATTCCTGAAATTGCCGCCCAAAGCCGCGCATTGCTGGCTGATTTTGGCGCTGATGATGCTGCGGTGCTGGATGTGTTGTTTGGTATCGTCAAACCTGAAGGCAAATTACCGTTTGAGTTGCCATCCAGCATGGAAGCCGTCAGATTGCAGAAAGAAGATGTGCCGCATGATTCCAAAGCGCCATTATTCCCATACGGTTTCCACCACCCACAGTAGGGAGAGGGTTCACCCCTCTCCTACGCTACGTCGGATTGTTATCGAAAATGGGGTGAACCCGTCGTGGCGTAGGGAGAGGGTTCACCCCTCTCCGAATGGTGACACAAACGTAGAGAAGGAGAGGGGTGAACCCTCTCCCTACGGGGTGGCGGCAGGGGCGAAATTAATCATCCAGCGAATGCCAAAACGATCAAGACAAGTGCCCCAATAAGCGCCCCAAAACATATCCTGCATCGGCGTACATTCACTGCTGTCTTCAGACAATGCTGCGAACAACCGATCGGCCTCTTCGCGGCTGTCCGGCTCCAGATTAATGGATGTGTTGTTGCCGATGAGCAGCGTATGTCCCATGCTCTCCAGCATATCCGTTCCCATTATTTCGATGCCGCCAAGTATGGGCAGCGCCACATGCATGACCATAGCTTGCTCATTTTCAGGAAGCGGTGGCATACCCTCCATGGGCGGTATGTCGCGCATGTAATAAAAAGGCGCAGAGAACTCCGTACCGAATACATTTTTGTAGTGATGAAAAGCCTCTTCCGCCTGACCGGCAAAATTGAGATAGATGGAAACTTTAGACATGGTAAAAAAATTTTGTTTGAAAACAGGTCGCAAATTTATGACTTTTTGTTTTAAAATTTAAAATTATTTCATTTTTAAAACATTTTATTTATAAAAAATTTAACCCCCACCTGTTCGATATGCTTACTAAACATCATCTTCCAAACGAGAAAGGCAGAAAAGAAAACAGATGATGACGAAAACAGGGAGAAGCAACCATTTTCCTAATGCCCATGAATGCCTTTTAGCATAAAACGCCCTCTCGCTCCGCCGTTTGTTTTGCGCCTGAATTTCATCCATCGCGTTCCACCTTTCAAGTCGGACGAACATATACCTGTCCCACCTTTCAGGCGCGGGCGATGGTACGCGTAACATCCCGCCATTTTTGCACCAAAATTCAACTACATGAAACTACATTTTTTTTACCTCGCATTTGCACTGACACTGATCGGATTCATCAGCGCTTGCAAGGATGGCGAACTTGACCCCAACAAACCGGGACTGTTAGTACCGCTTACTGTCGAACACGATCTGTCACTACCAGCCATAGAAGTCAATGGCACCCGCTTACACGCCGAAGCATTTGGACACCCTGATTCAGCCTTATTGATCGTCCTGCACGGTGGCCCTGGCTCAGATTATCGCTACCTGTTGCGTTGCAAGGCATTTGCAGAGCAGGGCTACCGCGTAATATTTTACGATCAGCGCGGCGCGGGTCTGTCCAAGCGCCACCCTGCGTCGGACTTTACCATCAATGTCATGTTTGACGACCTGGAAGCCGTCATTCAATATTACCGCAAATCACCCAACCAAAAGGTATTCCTGCTGGGCCACTCCTGGGGCGGTATGCTGGCGGCCGGTTTTATCAATAATAAAACGTTGCCCATATCTGGCGTGATTGTGGGCGAACCTGGCGGATTCACCTATGATCAGATGAATGAGTATGTTTCCAGATCGCGTTCATTCGGGCTGTTAACTGAGGCTCTGAATGATGCCACATACGTTGATCAACTTTTGAGTGGCAGCGAGGATGACCACCAAATCCTTGATTACAAGTTCACTTTATGGGCCAGTTCGGGCGATGACGAAGAAAGTCCAATCGGCAATACCGGGCCGCTGCAAGAATGGCGGGGCGGCTATGTTTCTTTCAATGCCTTGTTTGGCATCGCCCAAAGAGACGGTTTTGACTGGACAGCCAACCTGCATCAATACCAAACGCCTGTTCTGTTTATATACAGCGAGCGGAATACGGCGTATGGCCTCGAACACGCTAAAAAAGTCGCTTCAGCCTTTCCCAATGTTCAACTTTTCCGCTGTGCCGGAGAAGGACACGATATGCTTTCTTTCGATCAGGGCTGGAACAACTGTTTTCCAACCATGCTTGACTACCTCAACCAACTGAAATAGTAGTACCATGAAAAAACACTTTTTTTTGTTTGCCGCACTTTGTTGCGGCACGCTCAGCGCCAACAGTCAGCACCTGAACTGGCGCGCATTGGACAGTACCCAAAACCAGTCAGTGTACGTACTGGCCGGTTGGGATTTTGGCACGCATGCTGCAATCGGTTACAGCCACAAGGTGGCACGAAAATTCCCCCTGTGGCTTTATGCGGAGGGCAGCATGCCATCTGGCAAGAATCTGTTTGATGATGCTAAACTTAAAATTGGCGTACAGTCTGAACTTGTACACACGGGCATGTTTTCTGTTTCGGTCAGGCTCAATTCGCCTATTCGTCGTTACGAAAACAAGCTGGTTCGGATGGTCAGTTTCGGCAGCGAAGTCATCGGCACCGCAGGCATTTACGGCCGCAAATGGCACCTGGCCGCCGAATTGGGTTTTGACAAAGCCATTGCAACCCATATCAAGCATTTGCCCGAAGGGCTTGAAATCTACCCCGGCGCCCAAAGCGGTTGGTACCTGCCCACAGCGGGCAACCTGATTTACGGCATTCATACCGGTTTTGCCTTCGGCAAAAATCAGATTTCGCTGCGCGCCGGGAAGTTTAAAAACCAGGGATTCGACTACGCGCCTTTCATTCCGTTGTACGCTCACCTGGGTTATGCCAGAGCGTTTTAATGATCATACGAAATTTCCACCACATCTGATTCGAGGTGGCTCTGGCAGGTCAGAATATAACCGGCTTTCACTTCCGAATCGTCGAGGGCGTAGCAAGCGTCCATGCGGACTTTGCCGCTGATTACCTTGGCCATACAAGTAGAACAAGCGCCCGCCGTGCAGGAGTACGGCGGGTCGTGTTTGGCTTTTACCAAAACATCGAGAATGGTCGCGCCGTCGGGCACCGGCAACTGATGGCGCTGGCCTTTAAGGTGAACAATCACTTGCTTGCCGGCCGCACCTGAAGCAGCAAACTCTCCCGGAACGTGGTTGGCATTGGCAAAGTGTTCAGTATGTACTTGACGTTCATCTATTCCGCGATCAATCAAGGTGGTTTTCACCACATCGGGCATTGAGTCAGGGCCACAGACATAGTAAAAACAGTCTGTTTCGGGGCCTTGTGCAAAGTTTTCATCCACAAAAACATTCACCGCGCGGCCATCAATGCGACCGATACGGCCTTGCCAGTTGGTGATGCTTTTCTTGAAAATACCGAACAATCCACCCGACGCGCTTTCCTTTTTCGGCTGGCTCAGGATGTGCTCCACCACTAATTGCCCGCCGTAGCGTTGACTGAGTTTTTCCAGTTCATCTTTGAAAATGATGCTTTCCTCATTGCGGCTGCCATACAGCAGAAACACCGCGCTCATAGGTTCGGCCTCCAGGATGGTTTTCAGAATGGACATCAGTGGCGTAATGCCGCTACCCGAACCGAACAGGTAATATGTGCGGCGTTTTTCAGGCGATAATTCATTGTAAAAACGGCCGTCAGGCGGCGCTACCTGCAAGGTATCGCCAACTTTCACGACCTCATTCAGCCACGTGGACACGCGCCCACCCTGTACTTTCTTGACCGTAATACAAAGTTTCTTTTCCAGGGGGCTGCTCGACATGGAGTAAGAGCGCCTCAGTTCATGCTCGCCATCCTGGTGTTTCAGGGAGATGTACTGCCCCTGATGATATGTAAAAGTATCCTGAAGATGTTGCGGTATATCCAGTTCGACAGTAACCGTGTCAGCTGTTTCACGGATGATGTTTTTTACGGGTATTTCAAAGAAATCCATGCTATTCGAGTTGTAGTATTGATGTAATGCCCCCTAAATTTTTCAAATTTCAAATTTCAAATTGTATATTTTTTTTATTTGAAATTTGAAATCTTTAATTTGAAATTTGAAAAGTATATGGGACGCTAATAATCGCCTTTGACGCGTTTCCAAAGGTCGCCAAATGACCGTTCGCTGGCTTCGACGTTTTCCTTATTTCGATTGTTTTGGTGAATATCCCATTCGCCTTTTTCATTTTTAAAAAGCAGGAACGGGAAAACATAGTTTTTGCCCCAAAGCGTGTCGCCTAAAAGGCCGAAACGCAGGTCGTTGACTTGTAAAGTATCGCCCTTGTACGGAATGACATTGTAGTAGCCGTTGGAAAACCACTTCAAGAATTTCATCGCCCGCGCGTCTTCCGGGACATGCGATAGAAGTTCGTGGTTTTTAGGAATGGTAGAAACGCGCCCGAATTTTTTCACCTTGTCATTAAATCCGAACAAACTGAAATAATAAGCCGTGTCGCCCTCTGCTACGCCATACCAGACGATGTTATTGAAAATGCTGGGATTAGTATAAATGCGTTGATAATCAATGTGTTGCTCGCTCAATTTTTCCTTAAACGACGAATCAACCTGCATTTTGTGCCAAACCGTGTACAGGCAAATGTATCCACAGAACCAGGCCAGGCCAGCCATATTCAACCCGTAGCGCAGTCGGTTTTCGCGCGAAAACCGGGACAGTACGATCAGGAAAATGCCGAAAGGAACGGTCGCTATCGGATCAACGACCGAAACGGTATTCCACTGCACACGCAGGTCGCTGAAAGGTTGCAGCACCTGAGTACCCCAGTTGGTAAAGCAGTCCAGAATCGGATGCGTAAATATGCTCCAGAAAAACAGCGAAACCCAGGTCAGGTAACCGGCCTGCACCAGCGTCAGGTCGCGTTGCCAGTAATCGCGCCAGAGTTTGAGGCCAAACCAGGCGCCCAGCAGCAGCGTCGGCAACAGAATGTACCATTTCAGCCCCTCGCCCAGTAGTACCGGAATGAAATTGATGCCTGCGGCTGCGCCGACATAAAACAGCAGCCATAGCGCCATGGCGGTCGTTTTGTATGATCGTCGTCGGTAAATATTTTCACCATAAAACCACTGCACCAGCCGGGCCAGTATCCAGGGAGCGATGGCAGCAAACAAAAACGAGTGCATAAAGCCCCGGTGAAATGCCGTGCTGGTAATTTCGTCGGTAAACAGCGCCGCAAAAACATCCAGATCAGGAATCGTACCGCCGACAGCGCCCCATAGCAGGGCGCGATTGCCCAATTTTCGGCCCGCCACCACTTCACCACAGGCCGCGCCCAACACAATTTGAGTAAGTGAATCCATTGTCAGAAATCAGAAGTAATCAGCAAGTCGAGGTCGGTACTGCGCATTTGAAAACGCTCGCCCAGGTGCGCATTGGTTAATGATCCTTTGTAAACATATACGCCATTGCGCAAGCCCTGATGCTGCCGGATGAAATTCATCAATCCGCCCGGCTCGGCCCTTAACACCAGAGAAGTCAGAATGTTGCTGATCGCCTCCGATGCCGTACGCGCCACGCGCGAAGGAATATTGGGTACGCAGTAATGAATGACGCCGTATTGCTCGTAAAAAGGATGGTCGAGCGATGTCGCCTTTGAGGTTTCAAAACAACCTCCCTGGTCTATGCTCACATCCACAATGACCGCACCGGGTTTCATGCGCCGAACGATGTCTTCCGATACCACAATCGGGGTGCGCGACTGCGGAGAATGTATAGCGCCGATGGCAACATCGGCGGTGAGCATTTGCTCGCGCAGGTGTACCGGATTGATAACCGATGTATGTAATTGTCGGCCCACCTTGCTTTGGAGTTGCATCAGTTGATGCACGTTATTATCAAAAATGCGCACTTCAGCACCGAGTCCGATGGCCGTTCGCGTCGCGAACTCAGCCACCACACCGGCGCCCAGGATGATGACTTTGGCCGGCGGTACGCCTGCGATGCCGCCCAGCAACACGCCTTTGCCGCCGCGACTGGTTGCCAGCAGGTCGGCAGCAATGAGGATGGCGCTGTTTCCGGCAATTTCGCTCATGGCCTGTACGATGGGGAAGGTGCCCGTTTCGTCGTCGCGCAGGTACTCCATCGCCAGGGCTACTACGCGTTTTTTCAACAAACTGGTAATATATTCAGCGTCGAGTAAAGGAAGGTGAATCGGCGAAATCAGGACTTGATTGGGCCGCATCAGGTCAATTTCTTCCAGTGTAGGCGGTGCGACTTTTAATAAAATATCCGTTTTAAAAACCGCCTCGCGATCGTGCACCACTTCGGCGCCGGCTTCGGAATATTCCAGATCGCTGTAATTGGCCATTTTTCCGGCTTGCGATTCAATCAAAACCCGATGGCCGTGCGCGGTGAGTGAAGCCACGGAGTGTGGCGCCAGGGCGACGCGGTTCTCTTGTAAGGTTGTTTCACGCGGCACGCCGATCAGCAAACGCTGAGCGCGTGGCATGACATCCAGCATTTCTGTTTGGGTATGTGGTATGGCGAGGGTATCCATGTGTAAAATTTGCCCACAAAACTACACTGGCTCGCGGCATTTCCAGACTGTTTTACAGGATTTTGTGTGCAGGCTTTCTACCTTCGCACATCGTGAAAAACGTCTATTTCGCATCTGATTTCCATTTGGGCGCCGATGCGCGCCTCAGCAGCCGCGAGCGCGAGCGCCAGTTGCTGCGCTGGTTTGACATGATCGCCCCCGACGCCGAGGCTATTTACCTGGTTGGCGACCTGTTTGAATTCTGGTTTGAATACAAGGCGGTTGTTCCGAAGGGATATAGCCGGTTTTTGGGTGCATTGGCCCGATTGCGCGACAGTGGCATTCGCGTAGAGGCATTCACCGGCAATCATGATTTATGGATGTTCGGGTATTTTGAAGATGAACTGGGTATCCCGGTGCATCGCAAACCGATACAGGTTGACTTGCACGGAAAATCTTTTTTCATCGGTCACGGCGACGGACTTGGTCCGGGCGATACGGGTTACAAACTGATGAAAAAAGTTTTTACAGCGCCCGTCAATCAGTGGTTGTTCCGGTGGCTCCATCCGGATCTGGGCGGCAAACTGGCCCTGTTGGCCTCCAAAACCAGCCGCGCCGCCACACCTGAAGAAGAGCGTTCGTGGCTGGGCGAAGATCGCGAATGGCTGTATCAGTATTGCCTCAGAAAAATCAGTCAGGGTATTGAGCCGGATTATTTTGTGTTCGGGCATCGGCATTTGCCGGTTGATTACCTTTTGCCCAACGGGAAAAGCCAATATGTCAACCTCGGCGAGTGGTTGCACCATTGTTCTTATGGCGTGCTGGAAAACGGCGCATTTCAGGTGAATTTTTTTGAAAATAAGACGTGGACGGTAGTGTGCAATAAACCTTGAAAACCTTGCACAGTCTATACAGGTTGATTCGAAGGACGTTTCCGTTCACTGATTTATAACCTTTCTTCTTACATGAAACATCTACTTACCCTTTTGCTCAGTTTGAGCCTTTCGCCTGCATTTTCCCAGACTTACAACATTAATGTTCCTCAAGATTATGCCAGTGCATCGCAAGCGCAGGCTGGCGATACCGTCTATATTTGGGCGAAAGAATGGGGCATCTCGCGTATATTCAGTCACTGGACGGGCGATACGTCCATGCTTGAATCGCCACTTGAATGGCGCACCAGGTTCATCATGCCTGCGCACGATGTAAATTTGCAGTCGGTCACCACGAATATGCCCACAGGGGGCGTTTACCCACTTGTCCAGGAAAACATCATGGGCCGCGACCGCTTGAAGCGTGTTTTTAGTTATTTCCCTTCAAATAATGCACCGGCAGGCGTTTGCTGGTTTTGGCACGGCACTGGTGGTTCGGCCAGCACCTGGGCAGGGCAGGAATACGAACAACACCAGTTTGTAAAATATTTTATCAGCAAGGGGTGGGGCGTCATCATCACAGAAAGCGATGAATCAACAACCAATACCGACCTGAATGGCGATGGCGCATTGCGGTACGACTACGTCGTTGATTCGGTGGCCAGTGTAGACATTGCCAATGTCCGAGCCATTCGTGACACTTTTATTCACCGTGGGAAAATGACGTGGAACACTCCGCAAGCGGCAGCCGGATTTTCAGCAGGCGGCGCATTTTCACTCATTATGGCAGGACTGATGCAATGGCATTCTGCATTGTCAAATTGCAACCCCGGAGGCCCGCTGGTGGCTGAAAACACACTGACACCTTCAAAAATTTCCATGAACCTGTTCGACAATCACCCGGATGTAGGCCCGATGGGTAACCTTGACGGATATTTCAATTATCAGACGTTGCTGAATCGTGGTGTTTGTACTGATTTTGAAATGCTGCGCCCTTCGCCGGTCTATCCTCAACGTTTCCAGCGGCTTCCTGGCATATCAGCTACCGTATCGAACAGTATTTACAATGAGTTGATCGCTAACGGGTGCATTAATGCGATCGGCTTCCCCGTCAAAAACTCAAATGAAATCACTGCAGCGGTCATTATGAATCCGGCCAACTGGCCAGTGGCGTTGTCTTTGACAGGTGGGCAACGCCAGTTTATTCTGGATCAGGTAGATGTCATGATTGCGGCCCACCATTTTCATTCCGATTTTATGGCGGCTGATTTTGCTTTTATTTCCGACCCATGTGGTACAGCGGTTGGCATAAAAGACCTTCGTCAGGAACCGGCTATTCGCGTTTTGCCGAATCCGGTCAGCGATCGGCTTTTTTTACCTGAAAACATATCCGAATTGTCTGTTATTGATGTGTATGGTCGTGTTGTTTTTTCCGGACGTGTAGTTGAAACACTGGATGTTTCAATGCTTAAACCGGGCACGTATTTCATAAAAACAAATATCGGCAACACTCGATTTGTTAAAATTTGACAGGCATTTCGGGGAGTTTTTTAACACAGAGGCCACCGAGTGTTTCACAGAGAGCCGCAGAGTATACGTAGTTGAACTCCGTGTACTCTGCGTTAAAATAAAACACAGAGGCCACTGAGTGTTTCACAGAGCGCCACAGAGGATAACATCTTGAGTAATTGAACTCCGTGTACTCTGCGTTTTCACTCAGTGACCTCTGCGTTAAAATAAAACACAGAGGCCACTGAGTGTTTCACAGAGCGCCACAGAGTACAACATCTTGAGTAGTTGAACTCCGTGTACTCTGCGTTTTCACTCAGTGTACTCTGCGTTAAAATAAAACACAGAGGCCACTGAGTGTTTCACAGAGCGCCACAGAGTACAACATCTTGAGTAATTGAACTCCGTGTACTCTGCGTTTTCACTCAGTGACCTCTGCGTTAAAATAAAACACAGAGGCCACCGAGTGTTTCACAGAGCGCCACAGAGGATAACATCTTGAGTAATTGTACTCTGTGCACTCTGCGTTTTCACTCAGTGACCTCTGTGTTAAAATAAAATACGCCAGGTGTTTTCCAGAACACCTGAATAGTTATCACTTCAATCTTTCAATAAAATGAAAAACATCTTTCTAACCTGTTTCCTGTTTTTAAGTATCGCCGCATCAGCCCAAACCAACGTCCGTGCCTGGTATGCACAGGGGCAAGTCTGGATTGTCTGGCAAAACACGATGCCATTTCCTGAAACGGTAGGCATTTTCAAAAAATCAAGTGCGTTTACCAACACGACTCAAGCGACGTTGATTGGGCGGCCATTCCAGTTTGAATACCTCCCCGGCACTTATTTCCTGCAAACAACCGACCCGAATTTCACCTACCGCATACCAGCCCCCGGAGGTGGCACTTACCAATTGGCTCCGGGCGAGGGGCTGTTTGTTGAAACTGTCCTGAATTCAGGTGGCGCGTATTATGCCGTTGTGCCCTGGGGTGAAACGACCGTTACTGCGGGTGTAAACATTACCCCCAACCTGGTTCAATACAACTACAACCCCGTTGCTCAACCGGTCAACTGCCATCTTCAGCGCACTGAAATACTCAATTCGGGCCACAAGACTTTCTGGTTTTCCATGTGGGCATTGGGCCGACAAGATGAAAACAGTGGCAGGCCCGATTTCCCGGTGATGGCCAATGCCGCCAAAAATGGCATGCCATCCATGTTTATCGTCAGCCTGGCCTTGAACCCCGACACGCTGAATGGCAAGTTGATGCCCATGACTCATGTATTCCACGGCGGCGGCGGTGTGGCCGAACAATCGATGGCCAATCGGTTTCCGCAGTTTAATCTGGAGCCGGTGAAAGGCATCTCGGTCGCCCATAACGATGATTTTCCAGTAAAGACCATAACAGAAGATGGCGATACGGTATTCACTTCCGGTCGTAGCCTTTGGTTCGGATGGAGTAAAAACCACAATCCGTTTTTGGCTGGCTATGCCGTTAGCCAGAACGATACCATCATCAATTACACCCAGCGTCGCATCATGTGGATCAACGACTGGATGGTGCAGCATTTCCCGATTGATCCTGATCGTATTTCAGTCATGGGATATAGCATGGGCAGCGGTGGAGCGACGGTATTGGCCAAGACTTTCCCGGATAAATTTGCCACAGCGTGTTTGTTTAATGCTGGCTTCAGGGGGGCGGAAGATCCAAGCAGTATTCGTATTGTAGGGTCGAAAACGGATAATTTGCCAACCAGCATCAAAGGCCAAAACGGTCAAACGGTTCATATTGAGGAAGTATTCAGCCTGAACGTGCCTTGCTCTGATCAGCGTGATTTCCCGATTATGCGCGTTTGGGTGGGCAAAAACGACATAAACGATCGTAAGGGGTGGACACCTGAAGTAGCTGCTCAATTCAGGCTGGCGGATTCACTCGGTCGAGGCGCTCAATTAAATTCGTATGAGCGCCCGCACACCTATCCTCAACTGGGTTTTCACTGGATCAATGACCTGGCTCCGAATCAACAAACAGCGCTGGATAACCTGGCGACCCAGGAATTGTACCGCAGCAACCAGTCATTTCCAGGCTTTTTCAATCACCGTCTGGAAACACTCAATAACGACCCCGGCACAGGCATTTTGGGCATTAACAATGGCGACGGCGACAACTGGGGCACCTGGGGTGGCCACCATCGCTGGGACAATGGAAGCATGATAGATGAAACAGGCAGATGGGAAGTCACCGCATGGATGGAAGGCACAGCAACATTCGCTAACGATAACGCTCCCGTTTTTGCACTATTGACCGATGTTTCGATCAGAAAACCACAACAATTCAAGCCCGCTCCGGGGCAAATGCTGGAATGGCGCGTACGCGATATTGCGACAGACCAGATCATTCAGGCTGGACAGATCACAGTTCGCCCGGATGGCGTAGTGGTCGTCCCACAGGTTTTTGTCACCAAAGAAACTTTCCGTAAAATTCGTATTCAAGTGTACGACCCAAGTGTGGCTGTTGATGAGCCACTGGAAAAGATGTCAAATTTGGTGGTTTCCCCTAATCCGACGACCAACTTTATTCAATTGACCGAAACTTTTGATTACATACAAATCTTTGACATCACAGGACATTTAACACAACAGGCCAAAGCGACCGATATGGTGGATGTATCTCTCCTTCCGGCAGGTCTTTATTTCCTGAAAACAGAAAAAGGCGCAAGCCGATTTGTAAAACAATAGTTACCGCTACATTTGAGCGGCAATTAAACATGCGTTTTGAATGGCGCATAGATTCTTATACATGAAACAATTAATACTGTTAGCTTTTGCATTGCTGTATAGCGGATTGACGCTGGCACAAACTCCTCCTGCAAACGACAACTGCGATGGTCTGATTCCGTTGGGTACAGCGCCGACTTGTCCGACAACCGTTTTCAGTAATGAAAGCGCTACGCCATCGAACATTGGCACGGACAATTTCCCAACGTGTTTCAACAGCGGCATTGCCGAACGGGATGTCTGGTTTTCATTTCAATGTCCGAGTACTACACTGGACTGGCGTATTACCCTGACCGGCATTGGCGCCAATTCCATTGTCAATCCGGAAGTAGCCATCTATCGCGGTGATTGCGAATTTGATGGCTTGTCAGAATACCTCTGCGCCAGCGCCCAACTCAATGATAACACCTTGTATATTGACATGCTGGGGTTATCGCCGGGTGCAACATATTTCGTTCGCGTATCCGATTATTCGGCTACGGCTTCGCCCAATTCAGGTGAATTCACCTTGTGTGTAGATGAAATACCGCCCATTGTCACCATTGACGGCGGCAGCAGCAGCCTGTGTGAAGGCACCATTTTTGACGACGGAGGCCCGGATGGTGATTATTCCAGTGATGATCATGTATTCACTATTTGCCCTTCGTCGCCGACCAAGTGTATCACCTTTACCCTGAGTTATTACAACCTGGATGCCGGTGATTTCCTGAACATCTATGCCGGGGCTAACACTATGGGAACGCTGGTGCAAACGATCGGTGGTACTACACCGATCAATAGCGGCGGCGGCGTATGCGTCCAGACGCAGGTAGCATCCAATTGCATGACCTTACAGTTCCTGACCGATGCGACAGTGGCTTTTGAAGGTTTTCAAGGCACCTGGGAATGCAGCCCTGATGTTTGCCCAAACACCGACGCGCCCATCACCATTGATGACGACATCAATCAACAGGACATTGAAGATTTTGTAAAAACGCCATTTACGGATGTTACGGTGACCAATATCAATTGCGAACAAGGGGCTTACGGTACATTTAGTTATCCATCTGCTTCAAACGACCTCGAACTGGAACGCGGGTTGTTGCTGACCTCCGGCGACGCCAGCAGCGTTGCCAATCCGGGTCAAATATTTCTCGGCAGCCTGTTATTCGTGCCGGGCGACCCTGATCTGGATGCTATTTCAACGGGTCTGAATACGGAAGATGCCTGTGTGGTGGAAGTAGATGTCTATGCCGCCACCGACGAGTTGAGTTTTGAATACGTTTTTGGTTCAGAAGAATATCCTGAATTTGTCAACTCGGATTACAACGACATTTTTGCCCTGTTGATTTCCGGCCCGGGCATCGTCGGCGACCCGGCCATCGGCGGACAAAAAAACCTGGCCGTACTGCCCGGCTCCAACACGCCCGTTGAAATCAACTCGGTGAATAACCTGGAAAACTGGGAATATTACCGGGACAATACCTCTGGCCCTAATCTTGTGTACGACGGTTTGACCTCTGATTTTCAAGGGGTAAAAAAGAGCCTGACTGCGCGCCAGATCGTTACACCCTGCAATACGTATCACCTCAAATTTGCCATCGCCGACCGCGGCGATGCCAACTACGACTCGGGCGTATTCTTGTCAAAAATTCAGGGTGGAGGGCCTAAAGTTTCGCTTGCCTTTACCAGTGGTATTCCTTATTTAGTTGAAAGTTGCACCAACCAGCCCGACCAGTTGGTCATCCAGTTGTCGCAGCCTAAAGATTATGCTGTTAGTTACCTGTTGGGCGTTGGCGGAACCGCCGACAATGGCACAGATTATCAAATCACGGTGCCCGATACGATTACGTTTTTACCGGGCCAAACACAGTTTACTTTCCCGATTTTACCCATTGCAGATAACCTCGTAGAAGGCATTGAAACCATTACTTTTTCCCTGACCAGTAATTTCGGTTGTGGCGCTGTCACTTTTGCGACGGTGACGGTTGAAATTCACGACAATATCGCGGTAGAAATCGTTGGTAATGATTCGCTTCAGGTTTGTGAAGGTTTTGACCTGCAACTCAATGTAACTGGCGCCGCGCAATACTTCTGGAGTCCGGCAGGCGCAGTGAGCAATCCATTCTCGGCTT
The DNA here is from genome assembly GCA_020852155.1 of Saprospiraceae bacterium. GTDB lineage: Bacteria > Bacteroidota > Bacteroidia > Chitinophagales > Saprospiraceae > M3007. Next base: position 18,172 of record JADZBJ010000192.1, read on the forward strand.
CGCCCATCCTGGAACAACCCGCAAACAGCCTTTGGCTGGAAGTAACCGGTAACGTGGGTATTTGTGTAGATAAGGATTCGGTGTTTGTAGAGGTGGTCAAACCAGACCTCTCTGCTATGGCAACAACCCCAACCAATATCTGTCTGGGCAATTCTGTGCAACTTCAGGCATCATCGAGCAACAGCACTGTTGTCTGGTCGCCCATGACCGGATTGACGCCGCCCAACGCAGCCAGCCCGTTGGCAACGCCTACAACATCCACTACCTACGTGGCCACTGTTGATTATAAAGGTTGCGTAGAATCCATACCCATCACCATCAATGTGGATACGCTGTTCAATCCGACGTTGCCACCCGTGGTCAGTCTTTGCCAGAACTATTCTGTGGTGTTAGGCCCGAACCTGAATAATAGCAGCAGCACCTACCTGTGGTCACCCACCACTGGTCTAAGCAACTCGATGGTATCCAACCCGGTCGCTTCGCCGGATGTTACAACACCTTATGTACTGACGACCACCTCCGCCAATGGTTATTGCTCGGCAACAGCCACCGTCACCGTCAATGTAACGGCTGCGGATGTGGAAATTTTAGGTGATGAAAATTACAAAATCTGCCTCGGCGACACCCTCAACCTGGCTGCCAGCCTGACGCCCACCAACGGCACGTTGACCTGGGAGCCAGCCGGTATATTCACCAGCACTTCAGTTCAAACCGTACTGGCGCATCCGAGCGAGTCCGTGACTGTTTTTGCCCGTTATCAGGTGAATGGCTGTCCGGTGGTGGATTCTGTTCAGATTCGGGTGGATTCATTGCCCAACCTGGCTGTCATGAAAGATGAAGACAAACCTGTTTACTGTCAGGGCGACACGATTTACCTGACAACGCCAGCGTTTGACACGGGCGAGCATCCGAACCCCTCTTATGGTTGGCTGCCCGGCCCCGGACAAATCAGCCAAATGCCGGAAAAATCATTCAGTCTGGTCATTGTTGCTTCAGATTCGTTTACCTACCGCCGACACATTAAAGTCGGCGGCTGCAAAGACACCACCGACGTGTTCATTCCGGTTCAAAAACCGCCAAACCTGACGGCGACCGCCACACCCGACAAGGTGTGTCCGGGCGAGTTGATTCAGTTGGAAGTCACAGCCGATCAGCCCAACCTGATGTATGAATGGTTAAGCCCTGCCGACCCGACGATTTCCTGTACCGAATGTCCTAAGCCAACCGTACGGCCTGCTGTTAGTGGATTTTATCAGGTAAAAG
>JADZBJ010000193.1 GCA_020852155.1 Saprospiraceae bacterium
ATACCTGACCGATAGCCCACAGCATCCTTTAATTTAAACATTATCAACAAGTTCAACAATGAATACACTGAGCTATCGCACCGAATCTGTCAGTGCTGAAAAAGCAGAGCGCAAGTGGTATGTCGTCAATGCTGAAAATCAGTCAGTAGGTCGGATGTGCGCTGAAATTGCGAGCATCCTGCGCGGCAAAAACAAACCAACTTACACGCCGCACGCCGACACGGGCGATTATGTTATCGTTATCAATGCCGAGAAAGTTCGCTTTACCGGCAACAAATGGGAACAAAAAGAGTATAGAAACTACTCGTTGCACCCAGGCGGTTTGAAAGTAACCATGGCTGATGAAATGCTGGCTAAATTCCCTGAGCGCATCGTTGAGCGCGCAGTAAAGGGCATGTTGCCGAAAACCAAACTCGGCAAAGCCATGATCAAGAAGATGTTCGTTTACGTAGGTTCGGAGCATCCTCACGCAGCACAAAAACCCGAAAACCTCTCTATCTGATTTGACGCTGGCGATGCCAAATTGACATCGCAAGTTAATCAGGTTACATTTCACTACACATTATCACATTCGAAAATATGGAAATGATAAATGCCCTGGGTCGCCGCAAAACTGCTGTGGCTCGTGTCTATCTGATGAAAGGCGAAGGCAAGATTATCGTGAACGGCAAAGACTACCGCGAGTACTTCCCGCAGTCGCACGTTCAGCACAACGTAACTGATCCGTTCGCTACCGTTGGCATTGAAAAAGAATACGATCTCAAAGTCAACGTTCGTGGCGGTGGTTTCAAAGGCCAGTCAGAAGCTGTACGTATGGGTTTGAGCCGCGCACTGGTGAAACTCAATGAAGAGTTCCGCAAGCCGTTGAAAGACAGGAAGTTCCTGACTCGCGACAGCCGTGCCGTTGAACGTAAGAAATACGGCCGACCAAAGGCGCGCAAACGCTTCCAGTTCTCCAAGCGCTAAGCCATTACCAGGAACGCGTCTTTCGAGCGCTTTTTTGGAAGCCTATTCATCAACAGATCAACATTTAAAATTTTACTTCTCATGCAGAAGCCAACATACAAGGAACTCCTCGACGCCGGTTGCCATTTCGGTCACCTGCGCAAGAAGTGGAACCCGAAGATGACCCCTTACATCTTCATGGAACACAAGGGTGTCCACATCATTGACCTCAACCATACCTCTACCATGCTTGAGCGTGCAGCGATCGCTGCAAAAGCCATGGCAAAAAGCGGTAAAAAGATCATGTTCGTTGCCACCAAAAAGCAGGCGCGCGACATCGTTCAAAAAGCAGCTGAAAGCGTAGGTATGCCTTTCGTGACCGAGCGTTGGCTCGGTGGTATGATGACCAACTTCATGACCATCCGCAAGTCGGTCAAGAAGATGCAAAACATCCAGCGCATGCTGGTTGATACTACCCTGACCAGCATCACCAAGAAAGAACGCCTGACACTCAGCCGCGAACACGCGAAAATGAGCAAGCAACTCGGCGGTATTGAGCAGTTGAATCGCCTGCCTTCAGCCATCTTTATCGTGGATATCCACCACGAACACCTGGCACTGGCAGAAGCGAAAAAACTGAACATCAAAACCCTCGGTATGGTCGATACCAACTCAGATCCAACCCTGGTTGATTTCGCTATCCCCAGCAACGACGATGCTTCAAAAGCCATCGCTTTCATCACCAACTACATTGCTGCCGCTATCCAGGAAGGCCTCGACGAGCGCAAAGCCATGAAAGGTGACGAAACAACCGAAGCATAAGGTAGCCCGACCATAAACACATTTTGTGATTTCGGGGCGTTGTTTAACGCCGCCTGATCACTCATTCTCTTACAATATCAATCTATATAGAAATGGCAGACGTAAAAATTGCTGTTGCTGATATTCAAAAATTGCGCGAAATCACCGGCGCCGGTATGATGGACTGCAAAAAAGCCCTCGAAGAATCCAATGGTGACTTCGAAGGCGCTCAGGACTGGCTCCGTAAAAAAGGTATCGCCAAAGCCGCAAAACGCGAAGACCGCGAAGCGACTGAAGGCGTAGTTGTTGCAATCACTAACGCCAACCAGACACGCGGCGTAATTGTAGCCCTGAACTGCGAAACGGACTTCGTTGCCCGTAACGACAACTTCATCGCTATGACGCAGAAAATTGCGAACATCGCTATCGAAAACGTCCCGGCTAACCTCGAAGAACTGTACAAATTGCCTTTCGAAGGCAGCGTAAGCATCAGCGAGAAAGTTGGTGAGCAAAATGGTATTATCGGCGAGAAAATTGAACTCAGCCGCTACGAGCCATTGACAGGCGCGCAAATCCTGACCTACAACCACTCGAACAACAAACGTTCAGTGATCGTGGCCCTCAACAAAAATGAAAACACTTTTGAACAGGCAGGTCGCGACATTGCCATGCAAATCGCCGCAATGAACCCTGTTTCTGTGAGCAAAGACGACGTTGACCAAAAGATCATCGACAAAGAAATCGAGATCGGTAAGGAACTCGCTCGTAACGAAGGTAAAGCAGAAGAAATGCTGGAAAAGATCGCCCTCGGCCGTCTGAACAAATTCTTCCAGGTAAGCACCCTGCTGAGCCAGAAGTTCGTTAAAATCAACGATCAGACCGTTGATCAGTACCTCCGTTCTTTGGACAAGGAACTGACCGTAACTGGCTTCCGCCACATTTCACTCTGATCTGATTCATTCAATATTTTGAATACCCTGCACGGCGTAGCGACATGTCACTACGCCGTGTTTTTTAGTACCTGCTATGAGCCGCAAAAACAAGCTCAGAAAATTCGCCGAGATTCTCTCCTTTCCCAATGTCTTCGAGTGCTACAATGCGCAACAACCCGCATTGGTCGGCGTGGACATGACCCCGATTGACTTTCGCGGCCATTGGGCCAGCCAACACTTCAACAATAATCAGCCGATTACCCTCGAACTGGCTTGTGGCGGCGGCGAATATACCGTGGGCCTGGCGCGTCGTTTTCCGGATCGGAATTTTATTGGCGTGGATGTAAAAGGCAATCGCTTGTGGACTGGCGCTAAAGATGCCATGGATAGCGGATTAACCAATGTCGCGTTCGTGCGCACCCGCATTGAGGTCATTGACCACTTCTTTGCCCCGGATGAAATTTCGGAAATATGGATCACTTTCCCCGATCCGTTCCCAAGGTCAAGCAAAGTCAACCGGCGACTGACATCGCCGTTTTTTCATGATAAATATCGAAAAATCCTGAAAAAAGACGGACTGGTTCACCTGAAACACGATGACCCGGATTTCTATGAATTCACGCTGGAAACCATCCGTGAAGATGCGCAATGCCGTTTGTTGTATAGCAATGACGACATCTACGCATCGCCGCTGGAATACCCCGAACTGGAATTAAAAACCCTGTACGAAGGCAAGCACCTGGCCAAAGGCCGAACAATCAAGTATGTGCGGTATTTGATTGGCTGATTGTTGGGTTGGTTATTTGGGGATTTGGTTATTTGGGGTTTGTATTACGTTTACGAAACTTTTGAAAGTTTCGTAAACGTGTCAACATTATCCATAAACAAATAACCAAATCCACAATTAACCAAATCCCCAAAACCTCACTTAAAATACCTGACCTTGACAAAAAAACGGGGGTCTTTAGCGCCTAATTTTCGGGCCGCATCGGGAGAGAGGACGACTTCCACATTTTTTTCATAGCCGTCCGGGATTGTACCAATTACTCTGGCGTACACTCTACGGCCGCCCATAGGATTGATAATTTCGATGATACTGCCGGGACGGGCATTGCGGTGCAACGCATAGGGATCGCCTTTTTCCTTGCTGTCTTTTTGCCAGAAACAAACACCCTGGGCATGTTCGGCAGCGCCTTTTTTTTCGGCTTTATCAAAACGGGATTTTATCGCTGTATCGCCAGATTTTGCCACGGGCGTACGCCACGCCGGGTCAATGCCTTCAGCGCCCATCCAGGCGACCAAAAGTGCTTGTCCGGGTTTTATCTCATTGTTTTTCAGGCGATTGCGTTTGATAATGGTATCTACTTCCATATCAAAATTGCGCTTGCAAATTTGATAAAGGTTGTCGCCCGGCTGAACGATGTAATAAATAGGCACATGAGGTCCCTTGCCGAATTTGGCATTTTTGTAGCGCTTGATCGCCTTGTTGGGCAGTGAGATACGGATACGCGTTCCGATGCGCAACGTAGGGTCTTTAGCGAGTTGCGGATTTAACTCAAAGAGTTCATCCAGGCCCAGTGCGTAGTATTTAGCGATGGAAAAAAGGGTATGCCCGGCCTTTACCGGATGAAGTGCAAATTTTTTTCCATTGACAATGCTGAGTTGCAGGGTGTCTTTTGGGCCTAAAAGCGTAGTAGTTTGTTCCTTTGCAACGGCCTGGGTACAAAGCATTAAACCCCATAGCAGCGTCAGCAAATAGCGGCTAAAGCGCGTCATTCTCATAGTAAAATTTGATTTTGGTGGCCGGTGCAAAATGCACTGGTTTCGATTTTCAGGGGTAAAATTATGATTAAGTACCAAAGCGCAATTAGTTTATACCCGGATTTAAGTGATTTTGAAGATTTACAGAATTGATTTTCCTGATTTTAAAGGATTTGCAGTTGTGTGTTGTTCAAAACCACTTTGGGTTGACTATCGTTTTTTAATCTGATTCTTTTCCGCATTAAACAGGCTCAAATACCATCATAAAATCCTGAAAACGCTCAAATCCTTGAAGTATGATCCTAGCAGTAATTCCTGCCCGATGGGCTTCAACCCGATTTCCCGGAAAACCCATGGCGGTTATCGGCGGGAAAACCATGATTCAACGCGTGTAC
>JADZBJ010000194.1 GCA_020852155.1 Saprospiraceae bacterium
AGCACCTTGATGCCACGTTGATGGCAGTCAGCAATCAAATCGCGCAGGTCTTCATTGCTGCCAAAACGGCGATCAACCCGATAATGATCGGTCACCGCATAGCCGTGATAGGATTCAGAAGGCTGGTCGTTCTCCAGTTCGGGATTGAGCCAGACAGCGGTAACACCCAAATCCTGGACATAATCGAGGTGATTGCGAATACCTTTCAGGTCGCCGCCATGTCGCCCCACCAACGAGTCGCGTTGCAGGCCCTGGCGCATTCCGGCGATATTGTCGTTGTTTGGGTCGCCATTGGAAAATCGGTCGGGAAAGATGAGGTACACCACGTCTTTGCTCGAAACACCCATCGGACGGTGTGCGCTCCGTTCCATGATCTTGAACGGGTAAGTAAACACCTGACTGCCCTTGTAGAACACCAGCGGCACTGTTTGAGGCGGCGCCTTACTGCCGATTTCAAGTGTTACAAACACATAATTGGGGCTTTCCGCCTTTTCGACACTGACGAGTTTTACCTTTTTTGCAGGCCCTAGTTTGCACTCAAAACTGCCCACATCCTTGCGATGCACCAGAATCTCCACGCGGTTGTGTTTTAACCCTGTCCACCAACTGGCGGGTTCGACGCGAAGGGCTTCATCCTCAATGGCTGAAACTGTACGCGGCGCCATGGCCTTGCGATGTGAATTTCCGGCAAGGTGATGCTTGCACGATGCCGAAAATGGCAACAGGAGCAATAAAAACAGGGTAAGACGCATGGTGAGTTGTTAGTGGTAAGTGATTAGTGGTAAGCGGTTAGTGATGAGTGGTAAGAGGTTAGTGATTAGCGGTAAATTTTTACATAACTGTTTCATTATCAAAAATTTACCACTTAACTCTAATCACTTACCTCTTACCGCTAACCACTCACCTCTCATTAAATTATTTCTTTTTCATGTCGGCGTAGTACCGATAGAAATAAGGAATGGTTTCGATGCCTTTGTAGTAGTTGAACAGGCCGTAATGCTCGTTTGGCGAGTGGATGTCATCAGAATCGAGGCCAAAGCCCATGAGTACTGATTTGGCTTTCAACACCTGATCGAACATGGCCACGATTGGGATGCTGCCGCCGCCGCGCTGCGGGAGCGGTTTTTTACCATAGGCTTGTTCCATTGCTTTTTCTGCGGCTTTGTACTCCACCGAATCGGTCGGCACAACAACCGGGTAGCCGCCGTGATGCGGTTTAACTTTGACCTTGACACCCTTGGGAGCCAGTTTTTCAAAGTGCTTCTGGAACAATTTTTCAATTTTTTCAGGATCCTGATCCGGCACCAGGCGCATGGAGATTTTGGCGAAAGCCTTTGAGGGCAATACGGTTTTGGCCCCTTCGCCGATGTAGCCGCCCCACATACCGTTCACATCCAGCGTAGGGCGAATGCCTGTGCGTTCGATGGTGGTAAAGCCTTTTTCACCCATGACTTCAGCAATGCCGAGGTCTTGCGCATAGGCTTTTTCATCAAATGGCGCAGCATTCATCATGGTGCGTTCCTTTTTGCTGACTTTCAGCACGTCGTCGTAGAAACCTTCCACTGTGACACGGCGTTTGACGTCGTGCAGGGATGCGATCATCTGACACAGCACATTGACCGGATTGGCCACCGCACCGCCATAAACGCCTGAGTGGAGGTCGCGATTCGGGCCGGTTACTTCTACTTCCATGTAGCACAAGCCGCGGAGGCCTACTGTCAGGCTGGGCGTATTGTTGTCAATGACGCTGGTATCGGAAATCAGAACGACATCGCAGGAGAGCAGTTTTTTGTTTTCCTTGCAAAACTTCTCCAGGTTTTTGGAACCGACCTCTTCTTCACCTTCAATCATGAATTTGACATTGCAGGTCAATGCCTGGTGCTGCATCATGGCCTCGAAGGCTTTCACGTGCATGAAGAATTGTCCTTTGTCATCGCAGGCGCCACGGGCAAAAATGGCTCCTTGCGGATGCAGTTTGGTTTTCTTGACCACTGGCTCGAATGGCGGGCTGTCCCACAGGTCGAGCGGGTCGGCGGGCTGCACGTCGTAGTGTCCGTACACCAAAACGGTTGGCGCCTTGGGGTCAAGCATTTTTTCGCCGTAAACGATGGGGTGTCCGGCTGTTTCATAAATTTTCACTTCATCGGCGCCGGCAGCGCGGAGGTGCGCAGCCGTGGCCTCAGCCATGCGACGAACATCGCCAGCATATTTAGGGTCTGCGCTGACAGAAGGGATGCGCAGCAAATCGAGTAATTCGTCCAGAAACCGCTGTTTATTGGCTTCGAGATATGGTTTAAGTTCTTTCATGCGTGATGGAAAATAGTTTGGATAAGAAAAGCGTGTAAAGTTAGAGCCACTGAAGCGAATGCGGATTTAACGGTGAAAAAAAATATCCAAAACTATTGTTCTCGAACACATTTTACCCCTTCAGCGAGAACCCTACTCTCCGTATTCGCGCGAATACGGAGAGTAGAGATATATTTGTGAGAAACAATTGTATCAACATTGAGCAACCGTCGCACCCTTCCCGACCCCGGCCAATTGGCCAACGCCATTCGAACTGGCGACCGCGTAGCGCTGGGTCGCGCCATTACGTTCACCGAAAGCGCCAGGCCTGAGCACCAGGCCCTGTCGCGCGCAGTCATCAGCGAATTACTGTCAACACCTGCCTCCCGGCAAACGCTTCGAATTGCCATCACCGGCGCGCCAGGGGCTGGCAAAAGCACCCTGATAGAAGCCTTCGGTCTATACCTGATCGAACAGGGACATCGTGTGGCGGTGTTGGCCATTGACCCGAGCAGTCAGGTCAGCGGCGGAAGTATTTTGGGCGACAAAACGCGCATGGAACAATTATCTATCCATGATTCGGCATTTATTCGGCCTTCACCCTCCGGCGATTCGCTGGGCGGCGTGGCGCGCAAAACCCGAGAAAGCACCCTGCTCGTCGAGGCTGCCGGTTACGACATCGTGCTGGTTGAAACCGTTGGCGTAGGGCAAAGTGAAACGGCTGCGCATAGTATGACCGATCTTTTTCTATTGCTGCTGTTGCCTGGCGCCGGCGATGAACTTCAGGGCATCAAACGGGGCATTGTCGAAATGGCCGATCTGCTGTTTGTCAACAAAGCCGATGGCGAACGCGGCGCGCTGGCTCAGGAGGCGCGCAGGCATTACGCCAACGCCACACACCTGCTGCCATCCAAGCCCTCCGGCTGGGCGCCTCGTGTGCTGACGGGTTCGGCCATCGAGCATCAGGGCATCAGCGAGTTGTGGTCAGGTATTCAGGCTTTTGTCCAACTAACCCGCAGCAATGGATATTTCGAACAAAATCGTCAACAACAGGCAGCATATTGGCTGAAAGAGGCCCTTCAGGATGGCTTGTATCAGTTGTTCTATACCCATGACGCCGTGCGCCAGTCGTTAAATGCCGTAGAAAAAGAAGTGCTGGCCGGGCGTATGTCGCCATTCGCAGCAGCGGAACAGGTGCTGGAGGTGTTTAGGGGGAGTTCTGTGTAACCAATCCTCCGTCCCCACCCTCACCTCATCCACCCAAATCAAAAAAATCCGCCCATTCCGCGTCCTCACCACGAAGGCACTAAGGATCACGAAGAGACACCAAGAAAATCCGCACAAATCAAAAAAATCCGCCCAATCCGCGTCCTCACCACGAAGACACAAAGGATCACAAAGAGCCACTAAGAAAATTCGGGTAAATCAAAAAAATCCGCGTAAATCCGCGTTCAAATATCCGCCCAATCCGCGTTTAAACGTTCAACCAATACACCACTTTCAGCACCAGCGTTTTGTCCTTGTGTGCAAAGAATCGAGCGCCGGGACGGTCTTTTATCCGCTCGGCAAAGGAGTTGTTCGTATAGACCAAAAACATATCCGACACCGGCGCAAAACGCCATTGCAGGCGAGCATTGATGTTGAAGTTGTTGGCCTGCGTATTATACTGGAAAAACGAACTGAAAAACAGATTTTTCCGGAAGGCTAATTCCATGCGCGGGCCGATCAACCAGAAATCAGCGCTGGCGTAGGGCTTTGGCAACTGAATGCTGTTGTAACTCCACAACACCGAAAACAGGCCAATGGGCTGCAAGCGATACGCCAGTCGCCCGTCAATATTGAAAATGTGGCCATTGTAGTATTCGCCGGCGATAAAGGCCATTTCTCCCTGAATGTCGGATGATGTACCAGTGAAAATTTCTCCCTGAAACGAGTGGTAGGTATATCCGCCAATCGGCAATGCCGCTGATTCGTTCAGGTTCGTCGGATCGAATGGTTCGAGCAAATAAGTATAATCCTGAACAGCCCGCAGGAAAACGCCACCCTGCTTTTGAAACACCATACCAGCATAAGCCCGCCAACTCCTGTCCGTTTGAAAACCGTCTATGCCGAAAGTGTAGTCGCCATTTACCCCTAATTCATAATTGGCGACGTATTTGGCCGCCAGGCCGCGTTTGGGGTACAGGTACATGCCAGCGCCGGGAAAGAAACTTTGAAGGCCGGGCCGCGGAACATAGCCCGCTTCGGAGCGGTAGGTAGAGTCAATGCGAATATAGCCCAGGTTGGCCGTCCAGAAGCGGTCGCGATAGCCCAGGAAACTGGCCAGGGTGCTGCCCCGGCGCTCCGCATCAGGCGAGAACGAACGATGGTAATAGGCCTCGCCTTCCCAGCGGTTATCTTTTGAATACAGGTTGTACTCCAGACCAGCCACCCGATTCCAGGGTTGCCAACCGGATTTTTGCGCGTCGGACAAGTCGCCCAGTGCGTTTTGCTTGTTCACAAAAACCCCGCTAATGGTGCTGCGGTTAAAGACCTTTTGTTGTATAGTTGCTACCGTGAAATTGGCAGCCGGCAAAACGGATGTCGAGTCCCAGTCGCGGCGGCGCGTTTGCATGTTCAGCAGGCCGATGCGCAGGTTGTCGCTGACTTTTCCGCTGAGGCGAGCGCCCGCCAGAATGGGCACCTTTTCCAGGCGTTCTTTCACGGGGTTGTAGCCCAGACCAACGCGCCGACTGAAAAATGGCCGCGTATTCGGAAAGCCGAACATGGCAAACAAGTCGCGATTTTCTAGGAAAAACTGCCTTGTTTCAGGAAAAAACAACTCGAAACGGCTCAGGTTAGCCACCTGACGATCTACTTCTACCTGACTGAAATCGGGGTTGATGGTCAGGTCGAGGTTCAGGCCCGGCGTCAGGGCAATTTTGGCGTCGCCACCGGCCTGAATAGCACTGCTGTGCACGACCTTCGTCAGTTCGAGGCTGTTTTCATTGCGCAGAAATTCACTGGCGTAATTGGCATTCACATAGGGAATCAGCGAAATGTTCATGCCGGGTTTTGGCGGAGGCGTTTCCCAGATCAATTGCCCTGCAAAAGGCAGCGTCACAGGATGGTATTGAAACGGAACGGGCGCCCAAACGCTGGTTTCAAAATCCTTGACCTTGGTGCGCACCAACTGAAGTCCCCAGATATTTTGACCGTCGGCCACGTTGTAACGCAGGGTTTTAAACGGCAGGGCCATTTCGATGGTCCAGTAATCGTCATAGTTCTGCACGGCGCTAAACCAGCGGTTATCCCATTCGTAACTCGTGGTATTGCCATTGGAAATCAGTCCTTCGCGCTGCACATTATACGGACTGACGCCGAACATAAAACCGTTGAGGCCGTCGCGCGTCGGGTCGAGTACGATATTCAAAACGTCGGTGGTGCCGGGGCCGTAGTCGCGGCGTAGGCTTTGCACAGTGTAATCTGCTTTTTTCTGGTAGCAAACGGCGCCGATGTACAGGTTTTTATCGTCGAAGGCCACTTTGACGATGGTCGGGAAACGGGAATAGGCCGTATCGTTCGGGAAGATGAGTTTGAAGCGCTCACGGGTGCTGTCAACCTGCCAGCAGGGTTCGTTTAACAAGCCGTCGAGGGTAATCAGCGTAGCCGTTTTGCGGGCAGTCAGTTGGTAGTCGGCGTTCTGGGCGTGCAGAGAAGCGGCCAGCAGGCAAGAGAGGAGGAGTAAATAACGGAGCATAACGGAAGGGATAGATGTCGGACAAAAATCCATTCTCTGAATAGCATACCGTCGTTTTAGCAATATTTTTAGATGAAACTTGCGAAATCAGGTCAGTTTTCCAGTGGCAGATACACTGTAAAGCAACTTCCAGAGCCGGGCTGGCTTTCCATTTCAATGCGCCCGTGGTGCATGCGCAAAACATTGGACACGTAATTCAGCCCCAGTCCGTGACCTTTTACGTCGTGTACATCGCCTGTCGGGACGCGAAAGAATTTTTCAAAAATCCGATCCTGATATTCCTTTGGAATGCCGCGTCCGTTGTCGCTGACTTTCAGGATTAAATCGGTGGGCGTCTGTTGCAGGAACACCTCAATTTTGGGGTTTGAAAGCGAATATTTCAGAGCATTATCCAACAAATTATACACCACGCTGAGCAAGTGCAGGCGGTCGCCGCGCAAATTAAACCTGTCGCCCTGAACCGTCAAGGTCAACGCCGCGCCGTGTTTTTCAAACTGCAATTTCATCGCGCCCGTCACTTCTTCAACGATCTGACGAAGGTCCAGCGATTCACGTTTGAGTTGAGGCTCGCCTTGTTCGAACAATGCCATTTGCAAGACTTTATCCACCAGC
>JADZBJ010000195.1 GCA_020852155.1 Saprospiraceae bacterium
ACCGAAGCAAGGGCCTTGAATATCCAGTCACGATTTGCCATGCGCTGAACAACAAACTGCGTGAAAATATCTGGGGCTTAAACCTCGTATCCGAAATAGACCGCCCTGATTTGGAGGATATTTTGGGACATCGCTGGTTGAGGTTTTGGGTCAACCCTTATGCCGATCAGTTGTCGAAAACGCGCCTCGAAGAGCGGCTTCACGACACCCCGGAATGGGCCACGGCACGAAGGGCTGCGCTCGACGAGGAAGCGCGGCTGTTGTATGTGGGTTTGACCCGCGCCCGCGACTATCTGGTTTTTCCGACAGCGCCAAACGGCGCCAAATGGCTCAATCGCGTATTCAATCACGGCGATGAAACCATCCCAACACTGGATGCCTATAGCGATGAAACGCCGTTTTACCACGGCGATTTGCCGCTGCTGATCGAAACGGAAATGCTGTTTAAACCCACGGCTTTTGGCGAAGCGCCGCCCGACCTTGCGCCAGTGTCGTTTCATTCGCCCCGAAAAGGAAGACATCAGTTGCCGCGCCCGCCGGCCGTCGTTGATGTGCAAAACGAGTTGCCCTTTGGCGTCGAACCCACCTTCAGCGATCCGCGAGCCTGGGGTAGTTGGCTGGAATTTTCCGGTGAATACGATGCTGATTTAGGCAAAGCGGTACAGGCTTTTTTCATCGCTGATTTTGGGCAAACCAACGCGGATGATCGTCTTGGTGTAGCCGCGCGGCAGCTGGAAATTCGCCAGCAACAGCAAGCCCTGTCGCCGCAAAGTCTGGTCTTGCAATCCGACAGTTTTCAGGCGTTTATTCAGCAAATGTTTGAGCCTGAAACGGCGCATGTGAAGTATGCTTTATCGGGCATTTCACGCGGAAAAGCCCTCGATCTGGACGTTGATTTCTGGTTAGAAACGCCTTCGGATATTGTACTCGTTTCGCTGGCTAATTTTGCCGACGGCATGAAAAAGTGGCGCAATCAGGCGCAGGCCGCAGCGCCGCTGCTGTTTTGGGCGCGTTGGTTAGCCATGCAGATTCGCCCCGGAAAGTCAGTTTCGACCTGGGTTGTTTTCCCGATGGAAGCCCAGGCTGTCGAATTGATGTTCGGGTAATTGACTTGTTCTGTCAGATTGGCGTACTTTTGCGCGATTTTAAACCAGTTTTTTAATGAAAAAAATAGTCATATTCCAGGCGCTGGCCATGTTGCTGCTGGCATCCTGCGCGGTCAAGCCCAAAGCGAGTTTTACGCTGCCGCCTCAAAAATGGGTAGCGCCCGCCGAAATTACCTTCACGAATACCACCGTTAATGCCGACTCCTACAGCTGGGATTTTGGCGACGGCACGACCTCCACAGAAGCCAGTCCGAAACACCGTTACACACATTCCGGCAATTACGCCGTTATACTCACCGCCAAAAAAGGCTCAAAATCAGTTACCACCAAGCAAATGGTACAAGTTATCGCACCTGAAAAATGCCTCGTTGAGATCGAAACAGAATTCGGCACCATGACCGCCGAACTGTACAATGCAACGCCAAAGCACCGCGACAATTTCATCAAACTCGCCGAAGAAGGATTTTACGACGGCCTGCTTTTCCACCGCGTTATCAGCGGTTTTATGGTACAGGGCGGCGACCCGCAATCCAAAAACGCACCGGCTGGCAAAATGCTGGGTATGGGCGATCCGGGCTACACCATTCCTGCTGAATTTGTTGATTCACTGGCCCACGTAAAAGGCGCTTTGTCGGCTGCCCGCACGAACAACCCGGAGAAAAAATCATCCGGTTCGCAGTTCTATATCGTTCAAGGCAATGGCCCTGTTGGTGACGACATGCTGAATCAAATCGAAGCGTCCAAGCGTTTCCACTACACCCCCGAACAGCGCGAAGTCTACAAAGCGCTGGGCGGTACGCCACACCTCGACCGCGATTACACTGTGTTTGGTCGCGTCATCAAAGGACTGGAAGTGATTGACAAAATCGCTGCGGCACAAACCGACCGCAACGATCGTCCGATAAAAGATGTAACCATGAAAATGCGAGTGATTAAGTAACCTGAACATTTGCATTTTCGCACACATAGCGAATACAAAGTGGTTTTGAATAACAGGGATCTGGTAAATCCTTGAAAATCATTTAATTCTGTGGCCTCTGTGAAACACTCAGTGTACTCTGCGTTTATTTTTAACACAGAATACACTGAGGCAAACGCAGAGTACATCTACTCAGAATGTTTTAGTCAACCCGAAGTGGTTTTGAACGACTTGCGTCTTGTAAATCCTTGCAAATTATTTAATTCTGTGGCCTCTGTGAAACACTCTGCGACCTCTGCGTTTATTTTTAACACAGAGTACACTGAGGCAAACGCAGCGTACACAGAGTACATCTACTCAGAATGTTTTAGTCAATCCGAAGTGGTTTTGAACGACTTGCGTCTTGTAAATCCTTGAAAATCATTTAAATTCGGGTATAAAAAGCGCTGAACATTTGATGAACTCAATGTTTGGCGCTTTTCTCTTTTTACACCCAATTGGATAAAAAAGCCGCATATCAGGCCTTCTGCCAACGACACCCCGTGCCAGTGTATCTGCAACCCTGGTGGTGGGATGCCGTTTGCGGCGCCGACGGCTGGCAGGCTGCCGTTGCGACAGATGAAGGGGATGAGCCGATTGGCATATTTCCGTATGTTTTAAAACGGCGGGCAGGC
>JADZBJ010000196.1 GCA_020852155.1 Saprospiraceae bacterium
CTCACGCCCGTCACACAAATGAATGTACCCAAGGGCAGGGAAAGGTTGACGTTTTTCAGGTTGTGGCCTGTTGCGCCATTCAATTCAAGCGTTTTTCCGTTGCCTTTTCGGCGAATCGGGATTTCCAGGCGCGTGCGACCGGCCAGATAATCCGAGGTTTTGGTCGGGTTTTTCAGGAATGCTTCCGGCGTACCGATGTCCACCACCTGACCGCCGTGTTTGCCGGCGCCCGGACCGAGGTCAATCAGATAATCCGATTCAAGCATAATGTCGCGGTCGTGCTCCACCACCAAAACGGTGTTACCAATGTCGCGCAGGTTTTTCAGGGCCTGAATCAACCTGACATTGTCGCGCTGGTGCAGGCCAATACTCGGTTCATCCAGAATGTATGTGATGCCGGTCAGTTGTGAGCCGATCTGTGTGGCTAAGCGAATGCGCTGGCTTTCGCCGCCCGACAAGGTGCGCGCAGGGCGATGCAGCGCCAGATAATCCAGACCGACTTGCAGCAAAAACACCAGTCGGAAGCGGATTTCCTTCAGGACGTCGCGGGCGATGGTGCGCTGACGTTCGCTCATGTGTTGCTCGGCGTCTTCGAGGGCTGTTTGTAGTTCATTCAAGTCCATTTCGGCCAGTTCAGCAATGTTTTTCTCGCCGATTTTGAACCACAGACTTTCCTTTTTCAATCGTGTACCATTGCACTCCGGGCATACGCCGATACTGATAAAATCTTCGGCCCACTGCCGGATTTTTTCGCTGCTGGTTTCTGAATACCAGCGTTTGAGCATGGGCACAAGACCTTCGTAAACAGGCTGATAAACGAACTCTTCACTGCCCCAGGTCATTTCAATTTTGATGCTGGGGTCGCCACCGTACAGGATGGTGTTCAAGCCCGCTTCGGGGATGTCTTTTACCGGTGTGCTGAAAGAAAACTTGTATTTCTTGGCCAGTTCACGCAGTTGTTTAAACATGATACTGTCGCGCACTTCACCCAGTGGGACAATGCCTACATCATTGATACTCTTGGTGTTATCAGGAATAATGCGCGCCAGATCAACTTCAGGTATTTCACCCAAACCCTTGCAATGCGGGCACATGCCATAGGGCGAGTTGAAGGAAAATGTATTGGGCGAAGGTTCATCGTACGACAGGCCCGTGTCGGCGCACATCAGGTTGCGGGAAAAAATCACCGCACCGTCAGATTCAGCATCAAGCGCAACGACTTGCACCAGACCTTCGCCGATTTTCATGGCGATACGTACGCTTTCGGCAATGCGTTCGGCACGGTCAGCGCCGACGGTCATTCGATCCACGACGACTTCAATATCGTGAATTTTATAGCGGTCAACCTGCATCCCGGGCGTGACTTCCAGGATTTCGCCGTCTATGCGCACTTTGGTGTAGCCCTGCTTGCGGATTTGTTCAAACAGTTCGCGGTAATGGCCTTTTCGCGAGCGAACCACCGGAGCCAGCAAGGCTATTTTTTGACCGTTGAAGCGTTCCAGGATTTTTTCAATGATCTGTTCTTCGGTGTATTTCACCATTTTCTTGCCCGTCGCATAGGAATACGCTTCACCGGCACGGGCAAATAAAAGGCGCAAAAAGTCATACACTTCCGTCACTGTGCCCACAGTTGAGCGCGGGTTGCGGCCGGTTGTTTTTTGTTCGATGGAAATGACTGGCGAAAGCCCGGTGATCTGCTCGACATCCGGGCGCTCCATGTCGCCGATGAACTGGCGGGCATAACTTGACAGGGTTTCCATAAAACGCCGCTGGCCTTCGGCGTAAATCGTGTCGAAGGCCAGCGATGATTTGCCCGAACCGCTCACACCAGTGATAACCACCAGCTTGTTCCGCGGCAGGCGCAAATCCACATTTTTCAGGTTGTGTACGCGGGCGCCAATGACCTCAATGAAGTCCTGTCCAGCGCCAATATCGTTCGTGTTTTTTGCCATTGCCTTCGGAAAACAACGCATCTGACGCACGTGTTTTCAATTTGGGCAAAAGTAGCAAAAAAACAAGTTGTGTGGTGTTTTAAAACAAAAAATTGATTTTTAGAGACTGGTTATTTGTTGAATTGGTTATTTGGTTATTCGATCCCTCACGCCAGCCAAATAACCGATTCAACAAATAAACAAATAACCAGTTAAACAAATAACCAATTCCACAAATAACCAGTTAAACAAATGTACAGGCCACAAACAAACGAGGCAACAGGAGATGGTTCCCATTGCCTCGTTTATTGTGCTTTATGACAATTTCTGACAGATTACCCGGCACACCAGCCAACCAGAATATTGTCAAACGCTACGCTGTCAAATGATTTGATTTCATTACTTCCTTCTTTTTGAAATACAGGACTTACAAGGGTGACCGTTGCGTAGTAAGTGCTGCTACAATCATAATCGTTTTGCACCTGACTGACCTTAAAAATCAGCCCACCTGAAACTAATTTCCAGTTGGTTTTCGGGCAACCCTCCTGAGTCAGAACATCGTTGCAGGCATTGTCCCAAACAGCATCAATATTGCAACTTTCCACCATTACAATCTGTGCAAAATCCTCGGCGACAATGTTGGAAAATGCCTGATCGGTCGTTGTAAAAGCAGTTTTTTCATGGTCAATTTCAACTTTAATCATGGTGTCGTCGCCATTGTGCCGCATTACAACAAAATCACCACAGCCTTTGTATTGATAAGCCTTGGTCTGATTTGGCTCCGGATTTTTGCTGCAACTCAGCACAATCAGAAGGCTGGAAAGCAGAAAAAGGAATGAGATGTTTTTCATGTTAATAAATTTTAGGTGAAGTATTTTCTTCAAGACGCCAAAGCGGGCTGATTGGTTGGAAAAAGCCATGAGGAAAATTTGAAAGCGTTTTTATAAAATCGGATTGTTTTAAAATTAATGTTATCCGATATTAAAGCCGTACTTTTACCTTCGCGGATCAGGATTTTCAGGAGATTAGATGATGTATTGCTGCTGTCAAAAATAGCACGCGTTTGTAAATCTTTAAAAATCCTGAAAATCCAATAATCCCAAAAAAACAATCCTGAACATCCTAAAATCCTGAAAATTCTGATCAAGAATGGATTGGAAAAACGCTCCTTACACCTTTTCAGGGTGGGAAAAACACCTGCAACGCATAGAAACAAAACAGCAGCAACTGGAGGCGCTTCGCCCGTTGCCAGCCGTTGCCTTGCAAAAAATCAGGGAGAGCCTTCATTTCGAATGGACATACAACTCCAACGGTATCGAAGGCAATTCACTGACCTTGCAGGAGACGAAATTGGTTATCCTCGATGGCATGACCGTTAAGGGCAAATCACTGCGCGAACATTTTGAGGCCATCAACCACCAGGATGCCATTCTTTTTATTGAAAAACTGGCCCAAACCAACACGCCACTGAAAACGACTGATATACTGGATGTTCATGCTTTGGTACTTCAAAAAATAGAACGCGAATTTGCCGGACGCTTTCGCAATGCCGGAGTCCGCATTGCCGGAGCCAACTTTACCCCGCCCAATGCGCTCAAAATAGATGCACTGACCGACGACCTGCTGGATTGGCTCTGCACAGCAGGGCGCATGTTGAACCCGGTTATTCAGGCCGCGGTATTTCACCCCCGTTTTGTCTGGATACATCCTTTTTTTGATGGAAATGGCCGCACGGCGCGGCTGCTGTCGAACTTGATTTTATTGAAAACTGGTTATCCACCCGCCATTATCCTTAAAAATGACCGTAAAAAGTACTATGATGCACTGAATCGGGCAAACACCGGTCAGTACGACAAACTCCTGCTCCTGTTCATGCAGGCCACTGAACGCTCGCTGGATATTTACATCAGCAACCTGACCAATACCTACGATGACTATTCTCCCTTGTCCGATCTGGCGCTTGAGCC
Source organism: Saprospiraceae bacterium (assembly GCA_020852155.1). Taxonomy (GTDB): domain Bacteria; phylum Bacteroidota; class Bacteroidia; order Chitinophagales; family Saprospiraceae; genus M3007. The sequence goes on from JADZBJ010000196.1 coordinate 3,899, forward strand.
GGATATGCCATACGGTGAAGAATACCTGAGCCTGCTGGCGCGTCAGGGCAAAATCGGAGCCTTCAAAGAAGGCCGCAACTGGGTCGCTTCCAAAAAAGCCGTTCAGGAATACATGAACCTGCGAACGCGTCAAAGGAAGGTCGGATAATCATTTCTTTAAAATTCCTTTCAAAGTACAAATCCTGCTCCGTTCCTTTGCCCTTCGTACGGCTGCCATTCCGTGAGGAATGAAAAAATGAGGTAATGATGAATGTCAAAGAGATTGATTGCATCTCAATATTCATCATTATTAAAATTTGTCGGGTGTAAATTCGTTTTGACGCCGTTTTAGATCATAACCCAAATACCGTTTTCAGACTTCTAATCGTGAGAAACTTCACCGCCCTTATTCTTTTCGCACTGCTATCAGTATCTCAGAGTCTTCATGCCCAGTCAGTCAGCGAATTGGAATCACGCCTGAAAAAGGCGACTTCCAAAAATGACAAAATGACCCTGAATTATCAGATTGCTGAAAAATTGCTGGCCAGCAATCCCGCTAAAGCAGCAGAATACGCGCAGCAAGCCACTCAATTCGCCAACGAAATTGGCGACAAACGCCGCGAAGCCGACGCCGCATACCTCTGCGCCGAAGGCAGCTACCGCGCCCGCGACTACAAATCTGCCTCCGGCCGGTACATTCGCTCCTGGAACACGGCCAGGAACTACGGCCTGCGTGAAATTGCCCTGAATTCAACAGAAAAACTTCAGGACATCGCCCTCAAACAAAACGATTTCAAAGAGGCCCTGAAATGGAGCCGCGAAACGGTCAATTATCTCCGCGAGTCCGGCGGTGGTGGCCGCAGCGGCGGCGATGCCCAACGCAAATTAGAAAATCAGTTGGCGGCCATCGAAGCCGACAACCGCTCACTCCGCGAACAATTGGCTGCTGCAACCGGTCAAACGCAGGTGCTCGAAAATACCTACCAAAACCAGATCAAGGAGGTTCAGGAAAAAACACAACAGGAACTCACGCAAACGCATGCCGCCCTCAGCCAGGCCACTCGCGATAAACTCCAGGCTGATTCCGTCGTCCGTCGCAATGTCCTGCAACTGAAAAACCTGTCCGAAGAGCAAATGCTTGACTCCATCGTCAGGGCGCAACAGGAGCGGGAAATTCAAGTACAAAAAACCCGCCTCGCGGAGGCTAAATTACAACAGGAGCGGAGCGAAGCCCTGCGCAACCTGCTGGCCGCCGCCGCCGGATTCGTACTCATTCTGGCAACACTGTTTTACATGCGCTTCCGCGCGAAAAAGCGCATGGCCAACGAACTCACCCTGAAAAACGCCGAAGTCGAAGCCGAACAAAAACGAAGCAACGACCTGCTGCTCAATATCCTGCCGCCGGCCATCGCCCAGGAATTGAAAACCCGCAACAAGGTCAAAGCGCAGAAATACGACGACGCCACGGTTATGTTCGTTGATTTCAAAGGCTTTACCAACGTGGCCGAACGCCTCAGCCCGGAAAGCCTGGTCGAAGAACTCGATTTTTGCTTCTCCAATTTCGACCGCATTATCAGCCAATACGGCATCGAAAATATCAAAACCATCGGCGATGCTTACCTCTGCGCCGCCGGACTTTCAGATAAAAAAGCCACTTCGCGCGACATCGTTCGCGCAGCCCTTGAAATACAGGATTTCCTTCTGGGCCTGCGCGCCGAACGCATGGGTCAGGGTTTGCCCTACTTCGAAGCGCGCATCGGCATCCACACCGGCCCGGTGGTAGCGGGTGTGGTGGGCGCTAAAAAGTTTGCCTACGACATTTGGGGTGATACCGTCAATGTCGCCGCTCGCATGGAAGAAGCCTGCGAAATCGGCCGCGTCAACGTCAGTGAAAATACTTACTGGCTGACCAAGTACGATTTTGAATGGCAAAACCGGGGGCGTGTAGCCGCCAAGAACAAAGGTGAAATGGAAATGTATTATGTGGCAGGATTGAAATAGCATCATGGAACGCCGTAACTTTCTTAAAACCACATTGCTCTCGCTCTTCGCCGGCGGAGCCACTTCCGGCTTGTACACCTGGCAAGTCGAGCCTTTCTGGCTTGAATTTGTCCGCCATAAAATGCCGGTTGCTCACCTGCCGGAACACCTGATTGGCAAAACCCTCATGCAGATCAGTGATTTGCACGTCGGCAATCGGTTTGATTACCATTACATCATTGATTCGCTGAAAAAAGCGCAGGCCTTCGAGCCGGATTTTGTCGCCTATACCGGCGATTTCGTTTCCTGGGAAGGCCCTGAACAACTCACGCAATTAGATGAGGTGCTTCCTCATTTCGTGAAAGGGCAATTGGGGACGGTCGGCATTTTAGGAAACCATGATTATGGAAAAAACTGGTCGCAACAGACCGTCGCCGACCAGATCGCGCCGCGCCTGGAAAATGCCGGAGTTGACCTGCTTCTGAATCGCCAAACAACCGTTCACGGACTGAATTTTATCGGTTTTGACGATTATTGGGGTTTAAATTTTGACCCCGAAACGGCTATGGCGAACTACAATGCGCAGGTGGCCAACATCGTACTTTGTCACAATCCCGATGTCTGTGATTTGGATGTCTGGAATGGGTATCAGGGCTGGATTTTGTCCGGTCATACGCACGGCGGCCAGTGTAAGCCGCCCTTTCTGGTGCCGCCGATGTTGCCCGTCAAAAACAAGCGTTATGCTGCCGGCGAGATAGATTTATACGATGGTCGAACGCTTTATATCAACAGAGCGTTAGGGCACTTATGGCAAGTTCGCTTTAATGTTCGGCCTGAGATTACGATATTTGAGTTGGTTAAAGCCTGAATCTTCAATTTCACCAATTCCTTCCACGCTCAAAATGCTCATCAATATCACCACCACGCACAAACCCGCTTCCGATCTTGGTTATTTGTTGCACAAGCATCCTGACAAGTTTCAGTCTTTTGAACTTTCAGTTGGAAAAGCCCACGTGTTTTACCCTGAAATGAGTGAAAACAAGGCGACAATCAGCCTGTTAATTGACATTGATCCCATTGAACTGGTACGCAGTGCCAGAAACCTCGGTGGAGAAGGCTTTACGCTGGGGCAGTATGTCAATGACCGGCCTTATGTCACCTCTTCATTTTCCAGCGTAGCATTATCGCGGGTGTTTTCCTCGGCTATGAACGGGCGATGCAAAGACAAACCAGAATTAGTGGACGTACAACTGCCATTCGAGGTGTTGATTACGGCCTTGCCCGTTCCCAAAGGCGGCGAATTATTGATACGCCGTTTTTTTGAACCCCTTGGGTATCAGGTTGACCTCACGGGGCATCAACTTGACAGCAAATTTCCCGAATGGGGAAAAAGCAAATACTATACGTTGCGACTTTCCAATACCATAACGACGAGTCAGTTGCTTACGCATTTGTATGTGCTGATTCCGGCGCTGGACAACGACAAACACTATTTTGTCAGCGAAAGTGAACTGGAAAAACTCCTCCAAAAAGGCGAGGGCTGGCTGAAAACCCACCCTGAAAAAGAGCAGATAACAAGACGTTTCCTCAAAAATGTAGCCTACCTGTCCAAACAGGCGCTGCAAAGGCTGACCGACGAGGTTGAAGGCGCTGTTGAGCAGGCCGACGAAAATCCTGAAGCGGTATCGGAATCGCAAAAGCGCAGAGAAACCCTGCACGATAAGCGCATCAATATGGTTACGGAAAAACTGGTTGAATCCGGCGCTGAAAGTGTGCTTGATTTGGGCTGCGGCGAAGGAAAACTCATCAGAAGCCTGCTCAAACACAAACAATTCAGACAAATTACCGGAATGGATGTGGCCTATAGCGAACTGTTAAAAGCACAGGACAGGCTGCGCCTCAACGAAATGGCGCCTAAGCAAAAAGAGCGCATCAACCTGTTTCAAGGCTCGTTGATGTATCGCGATAAAAGGTTTGAAGGTTTTGATGCCGCTGCAGTCGTGGAAGTCATAGAGCACTTGGATTTAAACAGATTAAAAGCCTTCGAGCGCGTGCTTTTTGAGTTTGCAAAGCCCAAGACAGTCGTGCTGACAACGCCTAATAAAGAGTACAATGTCATGTGGGAAACCCTCGATGGCGGAGAAATGAGGCACGATGACCACCGTTTTGAATGGTCCAGAAAAGAGTTTGCAGACTGGGCCCAAAAAGTAGCGGCAGCCTGGCACTATAATGTAGAAATTCTTCCGGTCGGTGACGAAGTAGAAACCGTAGGCGCACCATCCCAAATGGCAATATTCAACTATGAAAATTAATATACCAGAACTTTCACTTGTCGTCCTGATCGGAGCCTCCGGCTCGGGAAAGAGCAGCTTTGCCGGAAAACATTTTAAAAAAACGGAAATTCTGTCATCCGATGAATGCCGTGCCTGGGTTTCTGACGACGAAAATAACCAGTCTGTATCGAAAGACGCCTTCGATGTGTTGTATTATATCGCCGGAAAACGCCTGAAAAATGGCTTGTTAACGGTCATTGATGCCACCAATGTTCAAAAAGAATC
>JADZBJ010000197.1 GCA_020852155.1 Saprospiraceae bacterium
AACCGATATGCAGCAAAATCCAGCCCCGGATATACTCCATCGCCACCTGTCCGGCGAATAAAATGCCCTGCGCAATGAGAATCAGGTAAACAAATCCAATATCGTGCAACTGAACGCCCTTGTCCACCATGGCTTGCATGAGGAAAGGGAAAACCAGTTGAATAATCGAGCCCATCAACAAGCCCACGGCCAGTTGTGTAATCAACTTGCTGTGCTGTTTCAGGTATGACCAAAGAAACCTGAAGCCGGTCTGGCGGGTCTTTTCACCTTCGCGTTCGTAAAAATCCGGCGTCGTTTCCAGAAGCAATAAAACGCCCTGAGGTTCTGTTTGTACAACGTCGCTGATCCAGCCGTCAAGAAATTCCTGCTCCGACAAGGCAATTCGGCCCACTTTAGGGTCGGCCACATGCACTTTTCCCCTGCTCGTTTTGTACACCACTACAAAATGCTCCTGTTTCCAGTGTGCAATGCAAGGTAATGGAATAGATTCTGACAGCCTGCTCAAGCTCGTTTTTACACCCAGCGTGCGCAAACCGATTTTTTCGGCTGCGTCAGAGATGCCTTGCAGCGAAACACCCTCGCGATCCAGATAAGACAACTGACGCAGGTATTCCAGGGTATAATGCCGTCCGTGATACTTCGCCACCATACGCAAACAGGCTGCCCCGCAATCGGAGGAGTCGTGTTGTTTGTAAAATGGGAATTGATCACTCATTGCTTTTTAGTTGAAAGTTGAAGTAGTTGAAAGGTTGTTGAAGGTTGAAAAGTTGAAGTTGTTGAAAGTTGAAAAATTGAAGTAGTTGAAAGGTTGTTGAAGGTTGAAGTGGTTGAAAGTTGGAGTGGTTGAAAATTAAATATTTAAATCTTTGATTATTAGTTCTTTACAAGCAAAAAATTGCTCAATAAAACGTTCAACCATTTCAACTTTCAACTACTTCAACTTTCAACCATTTCAACCTTCAACTACTTCAACCTTCAACTACTTCAACTTTCAACATTTCCTAAACTTTGGCCAGTTCGTTTTTCAGGTAGTCAATAACCTTGATTTCGACGGGATCAACCTGGCGTTGTTCGGCCAGATAAACCGATAGCCAGTCGCCGAGGTGTACCAGATAGAAGGCTTTTTCAATCATGGATTTGCCTTTTTTTACTGGAATATCAATGTTTACACCAGCCAGTTTGCCGGTGATACCTTTTGAAATTTCTGTACGAATGGTCACGCGCGGCAAATCCAGGTTGGTACTCAGCCAGATAACGGCCAGGTCGTCGCGTTGATCGCGCCAGCCCACCAGTTCGTTGTGGTTCATTTCTGGCAGGACGTGGTGCCAGCACAGCATTTTAGCATTTTCATTGATCTGCTGACGCCAGCGGATAGCAACGGATTCCATCGTATCGGGCGCATAGATCACGGCCGTTTTGCCTTGCATTTGTCCGGCGATTTTCCGGGCGTGCTTCATGATGGAAGCCTGATCTTTGGCCAGCAGTTTTTGAGCCGCAGCGATCTGGCGCAGGCATTGAGCCGGCATGAGGCGCGCAGCCACCAAAACGCCCAGTTGCGCTGTGATCGAGTATCCCATGCAGGCGCGCGGACTGCTCCATCCGGATGGCAATTTCACGTAGTCAAGCCCGTTTTTTTGCGCTATTTCGATCATTTTTCCACCGGAAGCGATGCAAACAACTTTTGCGCCTGTTTTGAGCAATTGTTCGAGTACGCTAAGGGTTTCTTCTGTGTTGCCGCTGTATGATGAGCAAATAGCGAGCGTGTGTTTATTGACCCATGCTGGCGCAGTATAGCCTTTGCTGACGGAAACGGGTACTTTGGCGATGCCGCGCGTAAATTCCTGAACAAAACCACCGCCGATACCGCTACCACCCAGGCCGGAAATGAAGATTGAACGGATTGGCGCACTGTGCTTATGGTACTGGATACTTTGTGCAATCGCAAGCGCTTCGGTCAACTGTTCAGGGAAGCGCTCAATCATTTTTTGCATAAAATGGATATTTATACCCGGGTTTTTGTGATTTTGAAGATTTGCCGGGATGATTTGTTTTAATTGAAATTCAGCCGCGAAACTACATCATGTTTTGCAAGTAATGTACTGGATTACATCCCGCTGCGCAAATCAGCCTTGATGCCGCTGGCTTCGGGTGTTTCAAAATCCCGGATTCTTTGCCGTATCACCTGCATGTCTGCTTCGTTCAGGCATGTAAATTGTCGGCTTTCAATGGTTTTTAATTCATCCAGTGCGCGGGATGCCGGTTGCCAGTAGCTGGTGTTTTCGCCTAAAATGTCTTTGATCAGGCTGTTTTTCCAGGCTTCAATTTCAGGCATAAACAACGGACAAACCGAAGCGGCCTTGTCCATTTGCGCCAACAATTCCAGGTGTCGCCCCTCCCCCAGCCTACTGGCTGAACGTTCGTCGTCCAATTGAAATTTCCATGCCGGAAATGCCGATTCTATGCTGTCTTGCGGAAAAACATGAAAAGCCAACTCAATAAACACGTCATCCTGAATGCCTGCGCTGCGTTGAACCTGGGCTTGTAAAGTCCGGTAATCCAGAAAAACCCAGGGCGTACGGCCATTGTTTAATACCTGAAAAACATGCGTTTTAAAAACCTCCCCCAGCCACCTGAAATGTGCTGCCTGTGTTTCGCTGACACGCTCCGGCCTTTGTTGCAAGTGTTGCATCATGGAATCGTGCAGACGCTGGGTAGCGCGAAGCCACAAGGCCGTTTCTTCCTGTGTGGCTACTTTTTCAAATTGCTGGCTCAACGCATCGCATTGATGCGCGACGGCTTCGCCAAAGTAGCACGACAAGCGTTTTTGGTTCAACCAATGCGTTGCATCGCCCTTTTCAGGCGTAAAAAAAGTCGCCGGCGCCCAACCGGACTGCCCTTTATTTGTTGTAATCCAAATCCAGGGTGAACGAATCACATGACCACTGCGTTCGATCACTGCTTCTGCGCTACCTGTTTTTTGCCCATCGGTCAACAAATCGCCTGTTTGAATAGCAGCCACCACCTGGCTGGCTCCATCCGGTTCAGCATACAAATTTGTTGCTGCATTGGTCATCAGCGATTGATCATTGGCAGAAAAACGGGTACAGGCACACAGGCAAGACAGCAGTAGCAGAGAGGTTGTGAATTTTTTCAAGATTATTACTTGGTTTAGTTGAAAAGCACGGAACTTTGGAAGCGAAATTTGGCCTGAAATTTCAGCGTATGTCAGGTGTTTAATGTTCAAAACGCCAGCAGACGCTCTTCCTTTGCGCAAATAAAACCGAAAATGCAGCAAACCGCCACCCAACCGACGGTAAAAATAATCGAATGCCCGCGCGATGCGATGCAGGGCATCCACCATTTTATAGACACAGACCTGAAAGTGGCCTACATTCAGCAATTGCTGTCTGCGGGCTTTGATACGCTTGATTTCGGTTCGTTTGTCAGCCCTAAAGCGATTCCGCAAATGCGCGACACCGCCGAGGTATTGTCAAGGCTGGATTTAAGCGCCACAAAGACGCGATTATTGGCCATTGTCGCCAACGAACGCGGCGCAACAGATGCCTGTCAATATCCTGAAATTGACTACCTGGGCTATCCGTTCAGTATTTCTGAAACCTTCCAGCAGCGTAACACCAACGCGACCATTGCCGAGAGTCTGGAGCGCACCAAAGCCATTCAGGAGTTGTGTACGCAGCACGGTAAACAAATGGTGCTGTACATTTCTATGGGTTTTGGCAATCCGTATGGCGATCCCTGGAATCAGGAAACCGTCATTCGATGGGTCAATGAACTGGCGCCGCTGGGTATTCGGATTTTCTCGCTGTCTGATACGATTGGTTGCTCCAACCCGGCCAATATTGCCTACCTTTTTAATGCATTGATTCCGGCGTTCCCAGACCTTGAATTTGGCGCGCACTTGCACACACAACCGCACAACTGGCGCGAAAAAATTGATTCCGCGTGGCATGCCGGTTGTCGGCGTTTTGATGGCGCGTTGCGCGGCTTTGGCGGCTGCCCAATGGCCAAGGATGACCTGACCGGCAATATGGCCACCGAAAATCTGTTACAGTTTTTCAGGGAAAATCAGGTGTTTAGCGGTGTTGACGAACAAGCCTTCCAGGGCGCTATGGCTATGTCAAACGAAGTTTTTCTGGGTTTATAACGTCGCGTTTTTTAAGTAAAATTCTGATGTAAGTTGCTGGTATTCAATGGAATACTGTGTGCCTGTTTCGTTGTATATGCACATCTCACCCGTTTGAAAAGGCAGCGGGTCGCGACTTAAAGTTATCAGCATTCGTTCGACGGGCTTGTCGGGTCTGGATTTCACGGCAAACAGTTTATTCCAGTACAATCCTTTCGGTACGGCCACTTCGCAACACAACCAGGCCTCCCTGGCTGGTAAAATCAGGCAGCATTTGCCGTCAGGCGAAAGCAGGTGCGCCACACAATCCATCAAAGTATCCAGCGGCAATGATAACATGTGCCGGGCAGAGGCACGGTCGTCCGCAGGCGAGGCTTTCCCGGTATTGAAAAATGGCGGGTTGGAAATAATCAGGTCGTATTTGCCCTTGTTTTCACTGGAAATAAACGACTGAATACTGTCCTGAAACAGCCGCAAACGCGAAGCCCAGGGACTTGCCTGAAAATTCAAACTAGCCTGCTGTGTTGATGCTGTATTGATTTCGACGGCTTCAATTCGCGCTGATGTTGTGCGCTGAGCCAGCATTAGTGCAATCAAACCCGTACCGGTTCCGATGTCCAAAATATTTTCAACGTCATCCACTCCGGCCCACGCGCCCAGCAATACGCCGTCGGTACCAACCGGATGCGCTGCTTGCGACTGCTCGATCGTAAATTGCTGAAACCGGAATGCAGGCGTCATATTCAGGCAGGTGGAAATATCAAACTGCCAATGCGCACCATCGTACTTCCCTCTTCGAGGGCAATGCGCCAATCGCCCGACATGCCCATAGATATTTCCCGGAAATGAGTTTGATCCGTGAAATATTGAGTTTTCAGACGTTCAAAAATTTGTCGCAATTGCCTGAATTCGCTGCGTACCAACGCCATATCATCACTAAAAGTAGCCATGCCCATGATGCCGCAAATCCGTACGTTTTTCAGGTCGGAAATCAACGGATTTTCCAGTATCTGGACAGCGTCCTCGATTTTCAGGCCAAATTTTGATTCCTCCTGTGCCACATGAAACTGCAACAGGACGTCCTGAATTCGGTCGTTTTTCACCGCTTGTTTATTAACTTCTTCCAGCAATGACCAACTGTCAATGGAGTGAATCATGCTGACAAACGGCGCAATGTATTTGACCTTGTTGGTTTGTAAGTGCCCGATAAGATGCCATTCGATATCTGCGGGGAGGGCGCTTTGTTTTTCGAGCAACTCCTGCACCCGGTTTTCGCCGAATATCCGTTGACCGCGCTGATAAACTTCCTGAATTCTTGCTGGCGGATTGTTTTTCGACACGGCCACCAATCGCGCACCGTACCGGTTTAACGTTTCCAGAATACTGTCGTACATCATTGAAAACACAGGCGTTTATTCGCGAACAAATTCCAGTTCGAGGTGGCGATCAAGTTTGGCAATTGAAGACGGCTCTCCGGGGCGGCGATCATCCTGGCGGTGTTTTACCACATAATCCACGCCGATCAATACAGCGCTGCTGATTGCGCCAAAAGTAGCAGGATATGGCTCGCCGTGCAGGTTGGCAGACGTACTAATCAGCGGCCGGTCAATCAGGCGGATTAATTCCTGACAAAATTCATCCTGAACCACTCGAATGGCCACAGAGCCGTCGGGGGCTTTTACGGCATCAGGCAGACCGGTATTGTGGTCGTAAATAACCGTCAGCGGGCGTTTGTGAAAAGACAAAAGCGTTTCGAGCCTGGGGTGCACCCTGGTGGCATAGCGTTTCAGCATGTCAATATCTGAAACCAGCATTACATAGCCGTTTTCGGAAGGGCGTCCTTTGAGTTGGCCAACCCGTTCAATAGCGGCTTCGTTGGTAGCGTCGCAGCCGATTCCCCAGATGGTATCTGTGGGGTAGCAGATAATTCCGCCCGATGTGATGATTCGGGCAATATCAGAAATGTCGTCACGTAGCAGGAACATAATGTATCTATTGAGTGCGCGTTTAAAAAGCGCTTGTACTTTTGAGGGTGCAAAGTTGAAAGAATCTACTTACTTTGACAAAAAATGAGTAATCGTGCTTAAGGCGCCATAACTATGAAAGTAAACACCATTTTACGTTTTGCTCTTTTACTGCTGTTAACGACTGAAGTTAATGAATTGTTTGCCAGACACATCATTGGCGGCGAAATCACTTACGAGTATCTCAGCACAAACGGCAATACCAAGCGCTGGCGCTTTAAAATGACCATCTATCGCGACTGTTCGAACTCGCTGGGCGCGCAATTTGACAATCCGGCTCAAATCGCCATTTGGCGAGGTACCTGGGATAACAGCGTTTTGCACGACAATTTCACGGTCAGCATTGCCAATCAAACCACGCTCGAACCCATACCGCCGGAATGTGTTTCTGCATTGCCCAACGTTTGCGTTCAGCGCGCCATTTATGTCTTTGAGCGCGATTTACCAATTCTCGCCGCGCCGCAGAGTTATTTCATTGTTTATCAGCGTTGTTGCAGAAACGAAACAATTAAAAATATCGTGCTTCCGGGCGATGTCGGGGCGACTTATTACGTGGAGTTATCGGCCTTTGCGCAGCAACAAAACAACAACTCGCCGCAATTCAACAATTTTCCGCCCATCATTATCTGTAATAACTTTCCCATCAATTTTGACCATTCTGCCACTGATGAAGATGGCGATCAAATTGTTTACAGTTTTTGCGCGCCGTATTCAGGCGGAGGTAAAATACTCAGCGGCCCTGGGCTTACGTCCTGCGAAGGCGCTATCCCTACCCCACCCTGTAGTCCGCCTTTTGACAATGTGCCGTTTGCCGTGCCCACCTATACGCCCGGCAATCCGATGGGCGGAAATCCGCAAGTGACTATTAATCCCGTCACTGGGCTGATTAGTGGAAAGCCAAGCGTTTTAGGGCAGTTTGTATTGGGCGTCTGTGCCAAGGAATATCGAAACGGGCAGTTGATCTCTACCCTGAAGCGTGATTTCCAGTTCAACGTCGCCGACTGCGAACCCACTGTCAATGCCAATATTAAAGAAGACACCTTACTAGGCGTACAACAATTCGTTGTTACGTCGTGCGGCAGCAACAAAGTCACTTTTGTCAACCAGAGTGTCCAGAAGCAATTCATTGACTTTTTTGAATGGCGATTTAACCTGGGTAACGGACAAACCGTCAGCGATAACACCAACTGGGATGCAACCGTGGTATTTCCGGATACGGGGCATTATTCCGGCATTCTGTTGCTTAATCCTAATACGCCGTGCGGCGATACAGCATTCATCAATGTCAATATTTTCCCGGAAGTAAAAGCAGACTTTGCCTACTCTTACGATACTTGCGTAGCAGGTCCGGTTATTTTTACGGATAAATCCTACGGCGATGCCACAGTGCAATCCTGGAACTGGCGTTTCGGCGTTCCGAATGGGCTGTCAAACTTGAAAGATCCGACGTTTGAATACGATATTCCAGGGAATCACCCTGTGAAACTGACGGTAACAGACCGAAACCGATGTAAGGACGATACAACTGCCATTATCAATTATTTCCCGGCGCCGCCTGTGATTATCATCAAACCCGACGCATTCATCGGATGTGTCCCGCAGGAGATATTTTTTGACAACCTTTCAAAACCCATTGATGAATCGTACAAGATTGTCTGGGATTTTGGCGACGGCGACACCTCCATGAATGTCATCAGCCCGACGCATTTATACGACAGCGCAGGTGTATATGATATTCATGTAGCCATTACTTCGCCGCTGGGGTGTTTTATTGAAAAGAATTTTCAGGATTTGATTCGAATGGAGCCGAGGCCAGTCGCTAATTTCTCTTGCGATCCGGATACTTTGCTGAGTCAATTGAACAACACAGTCAGTTTTACAGACCTGTCTATTGATGCAGCTCGCTGGAACTGGCAAATGGACCGTTTTAAAACGCTGACAGAACAAAACCCGACATTTACATTCCCGGATACCGGACAAATGCGCGTGAGGCTGATTGTTACACATGCGCGCGGGTGCCAGGATTCAATGTTTAAAGTGCTGGATATTCGACCTGAAACCAGGTGGTTTATGCCCAATGCCTTCACCCCAAATGGCGATAGTAATAATGATCTGTTTTTTGGGAAAGGCGTATTGGAAGGTGTGACTGATTTTAAAATGGCCATCTGGAATCGCTGGGGCGAACTGGTGTTTGAAACCAGCGACCCTAACGAGGGCTGGAATGGCCGACAACAAAACACCGGAGGCATGTCGCCCGCGGGCGTTTACGTGTATGTGGTGAATTTTAAAGGGCCACGAGGCGAATTAAACGAATTTAAAGGATACGCGACCCTGGTGCGATGAGCGTCCCGATGCACGTTCGATGGTTGCAAAAAACAGCGCCTGCCCTACCCTTCCGATTATGGCAAAAATGGTCGGGTGAGCGCCTTTTTTTGCCATTTTATCACGTCGTCAGCGATGAGAATCCTGTACATATCCGGCATTTGTATCCGGTGCGCACCGTCAGGCAATTTGAAGATGATCTGGATTTCCTGCTGAAACACTTCGAGCCGGTTTCATTGGAACGTATTTTTGCGTATTCCTTTGATAATCAAATATTTACCAAGCCCTCATTCCACCTTACTTTTGATGATGGCTTGCGTGAATGCTTCGATGTCATTCGTCCGATTTTACTTCAAAAAGGCATTCCGGCTACTTTTTTTCTCAATTCGGCTTTTGTGGACAATCAGGATTTAATGTTTCGGTACAAAGCCAGTTTGCTGGCGGAGGTTGGGCAAACCCTGTCGCTGAATTGCTCCTATGCGGAACGCCACAAACTGGATGACTTAGCCAGCGCTTGCGGGCTTGATTTTCGCGCTTTTTTGCAACAACAAAAACCCTACCTGACTATCGCTCAGATAAAAAAAATGCGCGATGAAGGATTTACCTTCGGCGCGCACAGTGTAGATCACCCTTTGCTTTCTGCATTGAGCAAGGATGAGCAAATGCAGCAGATTTCACAAAGTATGGATTTTGTGAAATCTGCATTCAATCTTGATTATCAGGCATTTGCCTTCCCTTTTACGGATGATGGCATCAATCCGGGTCAGTTGTTTTCAGAAAAAACAAAAACGCTTAGTTTCGGTGGCGCCGGTTTGAAAGCAGATGCTGCGCCACATCATTTGCAACGTTTTGCTATGGAACGAACAAGCCTTCCCGCTCGAGCCATTGTGAGCGCAGAATTTGCATACACCTGCCTGAGAAAAATGGCGGGTAAACACCGCGTCGAACGTTGAAACTTAACCGTAACCAATTTCTGAAAATACGCTTACTTCAAGCGGGCCAATACTTCGCGCATACGGCGAACGGCCTCCCGAAGTTGCTCCTCTGAAGCCGCGTAACTCAACCTGAAACAATTCGGATCGCCAAACGCCGAACCCGAAACAAGGCCCACATAAGCGCTGGTCATGATGTAATCACAGAAATCGTCAGCGTTGTTGATCACAATCTGGCCGTCCGTTTTCCCGAAATACGATGAAATGTCCGGGAAGATGTAAAATGCGCCATCCGGGTGATTGGTCTTGATGCCCGGAATTTCTTCCAGCATGGAAATGACAATATCGCGGCGTTCGCGGAATGCTTCGCGCATTTGTTCGGTAGCCTGGAGCGAACTCATCAGGGCAACAGCGCCTGCTTTTTGTCCGAAAGACGATGCGCCACTGGTCACTTGACCCTGGATTTTGGCACAGGCGTCGGCGAGATATTTCGGGGCGCCCATGTAGCCCAGACGCCAGCCAGTCATAGCAAAGCCTTTGGCAAAACCATTGATGGTCACCGTGCGGTCTTTGATAGCCGGAAAAGAACCGATGCTCACATGCTCATGGGTGAAGTTGATGTACTCGTAAATTTCGTCGCTGATAACTACCACGTCCGGGTAGTTGGCCAAAACGTCGGCATAGGCCTTCAATTCTTCGCGGGTATAGACTGAACCGGTCGGATTGCATGGCGAAGAGAACAGCACAAACTTGGTTTTGGCAGTGATGGCCGCTTCCAGTTGCTGCGCGCTGGGTTTGAAATCACGTTCGACTCCGGCATAGACCATAACCGGCACGCCGCCCGACATTTTGACGATCTCGTAATAAGATACCCAGTAAGGCGAAAAGAGAATGGCTTCGTCGCCGGGATTGAGCAGGCTCTGACACAGGTTATACACCGTTTGCTTGGCGCCGTTGCTCACCACGATCTGCTCCGGGCGGTAATCCAGGCCATTGTCGCGTTTGAATTTTTCACTGATAGCCTTGGTCAGTTCAGGGAGTCCTGCGACGGGCGTGTATTTGGTGTAGCCCTCTTTCAGGGCCTGTGTTGCGGCGTCTTTGATATGATCCGGTGTGTCGAAATCTGGCTCGCCGAGGCTCAGGCTAATGACATCGTGGCCCAATGCGCGCAATTCGCGGGCCATTCGAGCCATTTTCAGGGTTTCAGATTCGGCAAGGCATTGAACGCGCTCCGAGAGCAGATTATGCGGATTGGACATTCGTAATGATATGAAATGAGTTGTCAGGTATGCGCTTTTGATTAAAACACAATGATTATCAATGACTTATCAGTGTGCTTATGCGCAAATGACGTGGGTGAAGTACTTAAAGAGAATAATTTTCGATGAAAAACGCTGCAAAAGTAGCCAATTTTTCACTTCATCAGCAACTCTAGTACTTTGGCAATTCCTGTAGAAGCGGGTTCGGCAATGATGGTCAGGTTAGGCATCCGACCCAGTTCATAATTCACTTGAGGACGCGGATCAACATAGAAAAACGGGATATCATAAGGCGCGTAGGCCATCAGTCCGGCGGCGGGATATACTTGAAGCGACGTGCCTGCAACGATGAAAATATCTGCCTGCTCCGCCAGGTCGGCTGCTGGTTCGAGCATCGGCACGGATTCGCCAAACCAGACGATATGTGGCCTGAGTTGATAACCCCGTTCGCATTTGTCGCCCCATTTCAGGTCTTTTTCCCATGCGTAAACCAATTCTGGAAAACCGGCGGATCGAACTTTACGCAGCTCTCCGTGTAAGTGAAGAACATTGCTGCTGCCAGCCCTTTCGTGCAGGTCATCTACGTTTTGGGTAATGACATGCACCTCGAAATGTTTTTCCATTTCAGCCAGCGCAACATGGCCGGCATTCGGTTGTACGTCAAATAATTGACGACGGCGCTGATTGTAAAATTCGAGTACCAGTTCCGGGTTTTTCCGCCAACCTTCCGGCGTAGCAACGTCTTCAATGCGATGTTTTTCCCATAACCCGTCGGAATCTCTGAAAGTACTGATGCCGCTTTCGGCAGAAATACCGGCGCCAGTTAATACGACTACTTTTTTCATGCAAATGGGTGGTATGGGGGATTTGTTGATTTATTGTTTTGTTTTTGCAGGATTTGCCGCTTGCGAGTATGCAGGGGTGAACCCTGCAGATACTGTTTGCCACGTGGGCGTCGGGCTTTACCGGAAATGTCCTTGGCTTTTCGGTTGTCCAATACGGGTTCGGGCCGGAATTCCTCATTCATGACATCATTGAAAACTTTATCAACAAATACCCAGCGGCCTTTTTCAAATTTGAAACCGTCGTAACTGCCGTCTGTGACCATGGTGACGCCGCGACCATACGGGCTGTTCATCGGAATCAAATGGTCAAGCAGAATCATCCCGTATTGTTCATCCCAGTTCATTTTACAACGGGTTTCAGCAGAATATTCCTGAAAAATACGCTTTTCTCCTGAAATATTGGCATTGGGGCCGCGATCAAAAACTTCTGCGCCGAAAACAGGCTTGCCCTCCGGTGTGAAGCGCAACACATCGAGTAATTTCCTTTTTTCAAAAAACGTGTAAGCGTCAAAGCCAAAAAGCAAATAAGATTTCCCTTCCGGGGAATCAAACTGGCGAAGATTGTAGTACAGCGCGCCATACCAGTTTTCAGGTGTGAGTTCGTCAAATACCGGCGGCTCATCAAACTCAAAACTGCGATCAATCAATGGGTGCAAAACCAGTTCGCGGCTGTTCATCTGAATGGCTCCGTAATAGCGATACGTGGAGTCATTGACGAACATTTGCCACGTAAATATCCTGAAAGTGCTGTCCGGCGGCGCCAGAACAGACATCGTGGTCAGGCGACTGAAGGGGTATTTATATGAATTTTCCACCTTCAGAGCGCGCACCAGCGATTGTACAAGGGTGCGGCAGGCAGCAAATCGCCGCTCTTCGATTGAATCGTTTACGACAGCATAAGCCAGTACCGCCAGTGTATCTTCATGCAAACGAAGTTGCTCGATAGCGGCCTTATCCAGTTTTTTAGATGGCTCAAGTTTGCTTTTTTGTGCTTGTGCCGAAAAAATGCCAAGCAACCAGCAGAGCGAGAAAAGGGCAATTCTAAAGGTCATGGTCTGATTGATTTATGCTGTGTGTCGTTACGAATTTTACAAAAAATATTATTTCCTGAAAACGTCAGGCAAAACGATTGACAGGTTTAAAAATTGCCGAAATGAAACAAAAAAGGCCACCGAAATGGCAGCCTCTTGGTGTTTGAAACACAAATGTACGCATGCGTCAAACCGCAAAACTTTCTCCACAGCCGCAAGTGCGGGTCGCATTCGGATTGTTGAATGAAAATCCTGTGCCGTTCAAACCGCCGGAGAACTCCAGTGTGGTGTTGAACAAGTACAAAAAACTCTTGAGGTCGGTCACGACTTTAACGCCATTGTCCTCAAAAACCTGATCGTTGGGCTTGGATTCATTGTCAAAATCCAGTTTGTACGACAGGCCGGAACATCCGCCGCTGACCACGCTTACCCGAACGAAAAAATCATCGGCCAGGTGGCTTTTATGGCGAATTTCCTGAATTTTTTGTTTGGCACTTTCCGCTACGAAAATCATAGTCCGTTTTTTTACCCGGATTTAAATGGTTGTCAATATTTCCGGGGTTGAGTTTCTGGTTTTAAAGATTTACAGACGCAATTCGTTCAAAACCGAATATTAACCAGCTACCGTTGCGGCATCTTCTTCTACCGCAATACCGTTTTTCTGACGATAATCGGCAATGGCGGCTTTGATTGCGTCTTCAGCCAAAACGGAGCAGTGAATTTTAACCGGAGGAAGCGCGAGTTCTTCGACGATATCCATGTTGTCAATGCCGGCTGCTTCATTCAGGCTTTTACCTTTCAGCCATTCTGTGGCTAAGGAAGAAGAAGCAATCGCTGATCCACAACCGAATGTTTTGAACTTGGCATCGCGAATCATGCCGGTAGATTCATCCACTTCGATTTGAAGTCGCATGACGTCGCCGCATTCAGGCGCGCCAACAAGTCCGGTACCAACGTTTTTGGCGTCTTTGTTCAATGAGCCAACGTTGCGCGGATTTTTAAAATGGTCAAGTACTTTTTCTGAGTAAGCCATGTTTATTGTTATGTTTAAAGCAACAGTTATTTGTTCATTTTTTGCCGAACATGGAATAAAACAACGTTTTTACGCCATAATAAATCCTGTACAGCAAACTGGTTATAGGGTCAGGTGGACTTTGTATCGGCATAATCCGAAAATTATTAGTGTGCTGACCATTCGATTTTAGTCAGGTCAACGCCATCCTGGTACATTTCCCAGATTGGCGATAATTCGCGCATGTGATTAACGCCGTTACGCACCAGTTCGATGGCGCTGTTCACTTCTTCCTCGGTGGTCAAACGACCGAGAGAGAAACGGATGCTGGAGTGCGCCAGATCATCACCGAGGCCCATGCCAACCAGTACATAAGATGGTTCGAGCGAAGCAGACGTGCAGGCAGAACCGGAGGAGACGGCAATGTTCTGATTGAATGTCATCATCAGGCCTTCGCCTTCAACGTGCTTGAACGATATATTGCTGACATGCGGCATGCGGCTGTTCACATTGCCATTGACTTTGGTTTCTTCGAGTTTGACGAGTTCCTGCTCCAGGTGATCGCGCAATTTGCTGATACGCGCTGCGTCCTGATCCATTTCCAGGCGTGCAATTTCGGCGGCTTTGCCAAAACCTACGATACCGGGTACGTTCAGTGTGCCACTGCGCATGCCGCGTTCGTGACCGCCACCGTCCATTTGGGCAGTGACTTTCACCCTTGGGTTTTTGCGGCTCACGTACAAAGCGCCAACGCCTTTGGGGCCGTACATCTTGTGCGCCGTGAAGGACAACAGGTGAACACCGATCTCGCGAGGGTGTGTTTTGATCTTTCCGACAGCCTGAGTAGCGTCTGAATGGAACAAAACGCCGTGTTTTTCGCAGATTTGAGCGATTTCGCGCATTGGCTGAATAACGCCCGTTTCATTGTTGGCCCACATGACACTCACCAGAATGGTGGTTGGCTTGATGGCGGCTTCCAAATCTGCGAGGCTGATGAGGCCATCTTCGCCTACTTTCAGGTAGGTTACCTCTGCACCTGATTTTTCGAGGTGTTTGCAGGTGTCGAGGATTGCCTTGTGCTCTGTTTCAACGGTAATAATGTGGTTTCCTTTACGGGAATACATTTCAAAGACGCCTTTCAAAGCCAGGTTGTTGGCTTCGGTAGCGCCGGATGTGAAGATGATTTCCTTGTCTTCTACATTCAACAATTGAGCAATCTGCTCACGTGCATAGTCCACGGCATCTTCGGCTTCCCAGCCAAATTGGTGGCTTCTGCTGGCTGCATTGCCATGCTTTTCGTAGAAATACGGGATCATGGCATCCACTACACGCGGATCGCAGGGCGTAGTGGCATTATTATCAAGGTATATGAGGCGGCGTTGCTGCATAATTGTTATTTAGATTTAATCGTGCAAAGGTAAACAGGCTATGTTTAAAAAAGTTGATCTCAAGCAGGCAAAAAGTTTCACAGCGCAACATGAATCTGATAATTCTGACGCTCGGCGAAAAATTTCAGGGTTTCATCGATGAAACAGGGCTTTTAAAAGGATTGCTGCGGTCAAACTGTAACTCAAGTGTCTCTGAAATAGTCTATTCGCACAAACCAGCCATGGGAAAGTTGTTCATCGGTCAAAATTTACCTTTCATATATCAGTAACTGGCTTTGGCAGGTTTTATGTTTTACATAGTTCCTGTTTATACAAATCTTTGTCGCACCACTGCAACTACATCATACCATTGAAAGCGAAACTGCGTGTCTTGACTAATTAATTCAACATCATGAAAATCCACTCTATTACTCCTCTCCTGATTCTCCTTTTTGCTACTAACTTTCTGTTTGGGCAAAGCATTTCTGGCAAAGTTGTCGAGTCTTCCGGTACTCCGGCCGGTTTTGCGACGGTTACCCTGCACCAGGCGAAGGATTCTTCGCTGGTCAAAGGCGCAGTAACCGGCGAAGACGGCGCTTTCGAAATTCAACAGGTCAAACCCGGACAGTATTTTGTAAAAGTAAGCCTCATTGGTTCCGGTGAATTATCCATCCCTGTTTTTGAAGTTGGCGAAAATAACAAATCGCTCGAAACACTGCAATTACCGGCTGCATCCAAAGAACTGGCGCAGGTCACCATCGTCAGCCGCCGCCCGCCTGTTGAGGTAAAAGCCGACAAAACGGTGTTGAATGTTGAGGGTACAGTAAACTCTACCGGTCTTAACGCACTGGAATTGTTGCGCAAAGCGCCCGGTGTAACCGTTGACAACAATGATAATGTCAATGTAAAAGGCAAAAGCGGCGTATTGATTATGATTGACGGTCGCCTGACGCCATTGGATGGAAAAGATATGGCCGCGCTGTTGAAAAGCACCCAGGCCGCTGATATTGCCAATATTGAAATCATTTCAAACCCTTCGGCCAAGTACGACGCCGCAGGTAATGCAGGCATCATCAACATTCGATTGAAGAAAAACAAGGCTTTTGGTACCAATGGAAATGCAGGAGTCGAATTCATTTATGGTGAATCTGCCAAAGCCGGCATGAACCTCAGCCTGAATAATCGCGGAAAAGCCTACAACGTATTCGGCTCGTACAATAACCACTACGGCGATTGGTACAACACCAATGATCTGTATCGCGAACAAAGCGGTTTCCTGTTTGACCAAAAATCCATACAAATCGGCTCAAGCCGCTGGAACAGCGCTCGCGTCGGCGCCGACTGGTTTATTAATTCGAAGCATACCGTAGGCGTGCTGTTGAATGGCAGTTATAACGATGGCGGCTGGAACGCCAATAGCAGTGCATCCATCAGTAACCTGACGACCCGTGAAAAAGTAGATTCATTACTGGTTGCTCAAAATACAGAAGACCCTACACGCAAAAACATCAATGCCAACCTGAACTACCGTTTTCAGGACACCAGCGGCAACAGCCTGAATATTGACCTCGATTATGGCGTATTTCGCAATTCAAGCAGAACCTACCAGCCCAATTACTACAAATCGCCAGATAATGCAGAGGTGTTCAGTCAAGCGATCGTACGTATGTACGTGCCAACAGACGTTGATATTATGACTGCTAAAATAGACTATGAACGTCGCCTGCTGGGTGGCGTTTTCGGGACGGGTATTAAAATTGCCAATGTAGAGACAGACAATGTTTTTGAACAGTCCATTGTAATGGGCGATCGCGATTCGCTTGACCGGAATGCCAGTAACGCCTTTGTTTATAAAGAACGTACCTCCGCGGCCTATGTTAACTACAACCGCATGTTTGGCAAAAAACTCAATGTACAAACTGGATTGCGACTTGAAAACACGGATTATATGGGCGATTTGACGGCATATAATCCGGCCAATGCCAAGCCTAAAGTGGAAAATAACTACACTAAATTATTCCCAAGCGCTGCGGTAACTTACACATTTACAGACAAAATCGGCTTGAATACAACGTATAGCCGTCGTATTGACCGCCCGAGTTATCAAAACCTGAATCCGTTTGTCAACCGACTGGATGAGTTGACTTACGAGCAAGGCAATGCATTCCTCAGACCTCAATTCACCAATAGTTTTGAAATATCACCTACTTACGGTGGCTATCCTGTCATTACTTTCGGTTACAGCAAAACCAAGGATGTATTTACTCAGGTTATTTTCAAGAGTACAACAGATACTTTGGCGACCTATATCACCAACGAAAACCTGGCAGACCAGCGCAACATGACCCTCACATTAAATGCGCCTACGCCTATTACCAAGTGGTGGGATGGCTTTGTCAGCTTGACCGGTATGCACAGCAAGTTTTCGGCTCAATTCGAAAATGCGTTCAACATTGACGAGGTATCGTTTTATTCCATGAGCTTTTACGGTGAGCAGAATATCAAATTACCCATGGGCTTTGGTATGCAACTGTCTGGTTGGTACAACAGCCCGGCCTATTGGGGAACACTGCGCACACATGCCCAAGGTGCGCTTGATCTTGGTTTTCAGAAAAAAATATGGGATGATAAAGGCGAAGTCAGGCTTCGTTTCGGCGATATCCTGAGAACTGCCGGCTGGAGCGGTGAAAATACGTTTACTCCGGGCCTCCGCATGGTGGCCAAAGGCACCTGGGAGTCCAATACCGTGACGCTCAATTTCTCATACCGCTTTGGTAGCAGCGACGTAAAATCAGCCCGTCAGCGCAAAACGGGTCTTGAAGATGAAAAAAATCGTGTGAAATCAGGTAAATAGGTAACCGGACGGCGATGCCCCATACCGCCGACCTGCTACATATAATAAAGTTTGATTTGGTTTATCGGAGAACTGGCCCCGCAGCTGAAAAGTGGCGGGGCTTTTTTATGGTATGCCACAATTTTGAAAGATTGAGTAAAATCACTGTTCAGCAATCAGGCAGCGTTCTACTTGACTTTGTTATCTTTGTGGCAGATTAAGTACCCAACATTAACCAACTGTTGGCTAACCAATTCAACAAACACCCGTTATCAGGGTTATCTTTCAATTAAAACAACTTTTGTCGAAGACAATGAAAAAAGTCCTTTCTGCCCTGTTGGGCGTTTTGTTTTTGATGAGCAATATCGCTCACGCACAGAAAGACGGCGTTGACCTGGCCAAACAAGCCGGCAAAGCGCTGATTTCTTTTAACATGGACCAGGTTGGCAGCAAAGCCAAACTTGACGAGGCCATCACCAAAATTGACGAAGCGTTCAAAACGCCGGAAGCACAGGCTTCTGCTTATGCCCTGAATATTCGCGGCGACATTTACCTCAAGCGAATTGAAAAGGATATGGCGCTGCGTCAAATCAATCCCAAAGCGCCACTGACCGGCGATAATGACGCGTTCGTTGCTTTTGATGCTTATCAAAAAGCAATGAACATTCCTGAAGTGAAGAAAAGCGACAAAAAAGACGCCATCAAAGGCATCAAAGCCGTACAGCCTTATCTGATCAACGCAGGCGCCGCCAAGTATGAAACCGGCGAGTTTGGTAAGGCATTCTCCTCTTTTGAAGCGTCATTGCAAGCACAGGACATCCTGAAAGCCGCAGGCGAAGATGGCGTCCTCAAAGAAGAAGAAAAATACAACGAGCAAATTCTGTTCACGGGCATCGCTGCTCAATTGGCCAAAAAGCCAGCCGAAACAGCGAAATACTACGAAATGCTGTATGCCAAAGGCAATGCGCCAGCCAATGTTTACGAAGGCTTGTACAATGCCAAAGCAGAAATGAAAGACCCAGACGCCAAAAAGTACCTCACAGAAGGTCGCGCCAAGTACCCGGATGATTCAGGCTTGCTCTTTGCAGAAATCAATGCCTATCTGAAAGAAGGCAAACTGGCCGAACTGACTGGCCGTTTGAAAGAAGCCATCAAAAAAGAGCCAAACAATGTTGGCCTTTATACAACCCTCGGCAACGTCTATGACAACCTCTATCAGATGGCTGTAAAAGACAAAAAGACCGAGCAAGTGGATGAATACTTCGAACTGGCTCGTGTGCAATACGAAAGTGCACTGCAAAAGGACCCTAAAAACGTAGATGCCAACTACGCCATGGGTGCGCTCTACTACAATAAAGCAGCTACCAAAGTTCAGGAGTTGAATGCCATGCCGGAAGATTTCTCTGCAGCAGGCATCAAAAAATTCGATGCCAAGAAGAAAGAACTGATGGATACTTTTGACCAGGCTCTCCCCTTCTTCCAGAAAGCAGAAAGCGCTGATGCCAATGATGTTAACACGCTGATCGCTTTGAACGAAATCTACGCTCGCAAAGAAGACGAGTTATCACTCGAATTCAAAAAGCGCCTCGAAGTGGTGAAAGGCGGCGGCAAAAACGCCAACTCTTATTTCAAACAGTAATCTGTTTCTAATTTGACAAAAAAAAGTCCTGTGCGAACATCGCACAGGACTTTTTTTTGTCAGTTCTGAAAATTTAAACAACCTCTCAGGGTTGCAAAGGCAAAATCCTGCCATCAACCAAAGCGTTAATCATTGCACAGACAAATGGCGGTTTGTGCTTTTGCCAAAACAAATCATTGAAATGCTCGCCATAGTTTAAATATTGCCAAAGGCGCGCTGCATCCATTTCCTCAATCAAATGCTGGCGAACATTAGCCAATACAATCCATCCGCCTTCGCTGTTCACCTCTTCGGCCCACTCGGCATAATAATCGTCATCCATGGATGTGTGGAAATTCAATACGTTTTCACAAAAGAAGGCAAAACGGTAAATGCCTTTTTCCATCAAGGGTTCGGCGACATGTCGTTTCAGGTACATGATGTCATTATGCAGCGCATCATTCCATTCGCCAATTAACTCCACCAGGGCAAATCCTTCGTCGTAGTCAACCCAGAGCAACTTGCCATATAGCGTAGTAGAGCCAAACGAATCCCATTGCGGGTGTATGTAAAAATTATACAGCCGATGCGTGAATGACACTTCGCTGTTTTCATAACCATAAAATGGCGAATCAGGATCTTCAGAGGCGATATAGTCGTCGCGCCACTTGAAATGAGGTTCAATATCGTGCATAATTGACCAGGATTTGGGGGAATTTGGGGATTTTAGGATTGTTTTTTTGTCTTGACCAGGATTTGGGGGGATTATGGGATTTG
>JADZBJ010000198.1 GCA_020852155.1 Saprospiraceae bacterium
CTGTCTTGGGCCTTGGTAAAAATGGGGAAGCAAAAGTAGAGGAGGAGGAGGGTAAAGCAGTGGCGCATAGGCAGGAAATAAGGTTGTCAAAGCGGCAAGAACACCACAACGTTCGGAAAAAATTCCAAACCCGCCATTTATTTAAACTCAACCTCGACAATAATACTTGAGGATTTCCCTGGCGTCCATCCGCCGTTGTAGTTTTTGAGTACCTGAATAGCCACTTCATCGCATTTAAAACCAAGCGGTTTTTCGATGGCATAATTCACAGGGCGGCCCTGAGCGTCGAAGCTGATGCGCACTTTGACCGTTCCGCTAATACCGTTGCGGACGGCAGCATCGGGCTTTTGAGTATTTTTCTCCAGGTAATCCTTGAATGCCGTCCAGCCGATGCTTGGTTGAGGCTCGCTGCTGCTTTTCTTTAAGGCGTCGGCTGATTTTGGTGCGCCGGGCTTTGTTTGGTCTTTTTCTTTTTTCGAGTATGCGGGGTCCACATTTCCCATCCGACGTGTGTTTGCCACCACTTCATCCATAACGCCGGTTTCGACCGGGTTTTGTGTTGCCGCGTCGTCGCTGGCCGGTTTTTCTGCTTCAGGTGACGAGCGCGACATATCGGCCATCTTTTCCTTGGCTTCTTCGGGGGCCACGATATCGCGTGCCGGTGGCGCTGCTGCGATAGTTGGCGCCGGGGCATCGCTTTTTTCCGGACTACTCATTGGCCCTGCTGGCGCTGGTGTATTACTCCGGGTTGATGCGGCTGTTTTGCCGGCGCTGGCGGGTTGCTCCTGAGCAGCGACTGTCTGTTGTTCGATGGCTGGTTCGGGCACGGGCGCTGTTGGAAGTTGCTGGGCAAGATCGCCGGGAGCAATCACTTTTTCCTGGCTTTTCCAGACCAGCACTGCGACTGCGAAAAGTGTAACCGAAGCAGCGGCGGCCAGCAGTCGGGGCCAAACGCTGCGTTGTTTTTCCACGATGCCCGTTTTATCTTGCAAACGAGCGCGCAGGCGCATCATGGCTGCGCGTTGGTCTGTTTCGGGCTGGCTGGTAGCGCCTTCCCATGCCTCGCGCAGAAACGCATCTTCGCGCACTAATTTTTCCATTTCCTGCTCATCAGCCCGTGTAAACGACCCTTCCTGCCATTGCCGGAGCAACTGGCGAAAACGCAAATCGTTGTTAGACTGTGAGGACATGGTGGTGTGTGGTTGTGTTGTTGGTTGTGTTGTTGGTTGTTTGTGGAATTGGTTATTTGTTTAATTGGTTATTTGTGGGCTGAATATTTGCTTTTAAAAACGAATAACGAAATCCCCGATTAAACAAATCCCCAATTAAACATTCAATTTTTCTCCATACAAATTCGGAGGTTTCGTCGGCCATTCTGGATGTAGGATCTGACTTTGCCCACGTCTTCCTGCATGATGTCGGCGATTTCCTTGTAGGATTTGTCTTCGTAATAAAACCAGACGACGCTGTTTCGTTGGTTAAGTATTAATTGTTTCAGGCAATCTTCGAGGGTGTTTTGTTCTTGTGGCAGTTCGTATTCCGGTGCAGCTTCCACAGCGTCATATCGGTGCATTTCATCGGGTGCGTGGTGGTCAGTTGGTCGCCGTTGTTGTTTGCGCCATTCCATCAGGCAATGATTTCGAGCCAGCACGTACAGCCAGCCCCGGAAGGCGTCTATTTTGTGTTCCCGCGCTTTTCTGGTCAACTCTTCATAAATCGCCATCACTGCATCTTCTGCTTTGCCGGGGTCTTTCAATACTTTGAGGCACACCCCGTACACCATTGGCATGTAGCGTTCGTACAACTTTCCCAAATGCTGTTGCGAACCCGTGCGGACATATTCAGCCAGCAGGTTTTCGTCATGCATTTGTTCTAGATCATTTGAACGGTTAAACCGAAACATATAAGGAATTCAGGATGAGCCGCCAAATGTAAAAACAAGGATGATAACCGAAGTGAAAATACATAAATCGAGGCAGCGATTTTAACCTTGAAAGAGTTTTCCGGGAAATTGCCATATTTGCAAAAAAGTAACGGGTTAAGTCAGCGGTTTTGATTCAAAAAAGCAGGCTATTTTTGGCCAGTCAAGCCGATTTTTTGAGTGCGATGCAGCGCATCGGATGAAAAAAACGGCGAAGAGTGGTTAAAAATAGACCTTTTTGGGCCAAAATGGGAGCGATCTAACCCGTTACGTAAAAAAAATACATCATGTCCAGTTCTCCGTTTACGCGCCGCCAATTCCTTCAAACCACAGGCCTGGCCTTTGCCGGTCTCGCCACGCAAAACCTGCCTTTTTCAGAACAAAAAATAAAGCATCTTGCCCTTCAACTCTGGAGCATTCGCGAAGATATGTTCCGCGATCCGCGCAAGACGCTGGAGGCTGTTGCCAAAATGGGCTACAAAGAAGTAGAGCCTTTCGGTCACGGTGGTTCCAAGTTGTTTGGTCTGAACTATATGGATTTTCGCAAAGCATTGAAAGACAATGGTTTGAAAGCGCCTTCTGCACATATTCCGGTCGAAATTAAAGACTACGATACGGCTAAGAAGGACATCAGTGACGACCTGAAACGCACCTACGACGAAGCGGTCAAACTGGGCCATAAATACGTCATTTGCCCTTATATGAATCAGGAAACCAGGGGGCGTATCAAAGACATCATCCCGGCTTTTCAGGCAGCGGCCAAATATGCTCATAAAATTGGCTTGCAGTGGGCATACCACAACCACGATTTCGAATTCACGGATAAAGGCCCCGACGGTCGTATGCTGTACGACTGGATTTTGTCGGAACTCGACCCTGCGCAGGCTGTTATGGAAATGGATTTGTACTGGACGGTTTACGCCGGACAAAAACCACAAGACTGGTTTCAGAAGCACCCCGGACGTTTTCACCTGTGCCACGCCAAAGACATGGCGAATTCGCCCAAACGCGAAACCATCGAAATCGGCGATGGTACGATTGATTTCAAATCCATTTTTGCTCAGCGCAAACAGGCCGGATTGAAACATTTCGTCGTCGAACTGGAGCACTACAAAACGACGGCAATGGAAGGCGTTGACCGCAGCCGAAAAGGGCTGTTGAAATTGGGGTTATAAGCAACTAATAGATATTTTCCCGCAGATTTTGCTGTTTTTCTGTAAAATCTGCGGGAAATAAATGTCTATCGCCTTTTTCAAATTGAAAAAATATGCAATTTGAAATTCGAAAAGCATTATTTGAAATTTGAAAAGTTTTGGGCTATACCTGAAAGGCGCTTGAACGTTTAATTTTGCACTCCAAAATTTGATTACTGATACAATGAAACATTTTAAAATTGTCTTTTGGGCCATGCTGCTCAATGCAGTTTTTAGCCAGTCGGCCCACGCGCAAAATGCGCCGAACGATCCATTTGAAGCCATGCGCAAACGAATGGAAGCGCTGCAAAAACAGATGATGCAGCAATTTGATTCAGGTCAAAATCTGTTTGGCGACCAGAATTTCCTTCGTGATACGTCCTTCACTTTTCGGTTTGACACGACGATCACTGACGGAAACGGATCATTTTTCTTTCATTTTGGCAACCCCAAAGCCGATAGTACGCGTCAGTACGGTACTGGCGACTTTTGGGGTTTTGAGCACTTCTTCGACGATTTCTTTCAGCAGCCTTTCGGGCAACCCAAACAGGATCGCCGACCGGACACCCTCAATGACGACGACGATCTGTTGCCGGAAGAACGATTGAGACAGGAAGAACAAAAAGAACAGAAAAAAGCCGCGCCAACGCCTAAAAAGCCAAAACTGAAAACCATTCGCGTTTAAAAACGTTAAGTACTCGCTGATTACCCTTCAGCAAGTACTTATTGGCTGCTTCCGGCCAGAATGGCATTACAGACAGACCGCCAAAGACGCAAAACGAATCATCATCCAGTCATTTGCGTCTTTGGCGTTTTTGGCAACTTCTTAAAAGTACAATGCAAGAAAAAGAACACGTTGACGTGCTGATCTATCGGGTTGGCGACCAGGGATTGGAAGTTTTTCTCGTAGATCCGAAAACCAGCGAACAGGACGCCTCTCAGCCACTGAGTACGACTGTTATGGCGAATGTCGCCCCTGAACGCTTTGCCAATCGCATTGATCTGGAGCCAGTGACCGACGTCAATGGTGAATCGCGCAAAGCCGTAGCGATTGAAGCCGACTGGCACGAAATACCCAGCCTGCGCGCGATGGTCTATGAGGATTATCGTGTGGCCAAAGAAAAGGCCAGGGAGCATGTCCGTCAGTTTACCACCGACCTTGAAAGGGGCACTTACGTGGCAGTTAAGGAGGCCATCAAACGTGTGATGCCGGAACAATACGCCTTTCTGAAAGAATTGAAGGATATCATTGCTGAAAAAAATCAGACCAGATATCTGTAAGAGGTTGTTTAAAATTCACTCACTGGTTCAAAAAGGTATCTTTTGCCGCCATCCTTCCCTTGTTTTTCGGGCTGAAATCCCCGCTTCACCCCGAAAAACAAGCATCGGCTATCGCCAAAATCTGCTCTTTTTGAATCCAGCAGTGAAATTTAAACAACCTCTAAATATTTGCGCTTTAATCTGGTGATTTCAGTCAGATAGATAGAGGCACAATGAAAAACGCCCCCTGAAGAGTTTATCGCTCAGGGGGCGTTTCCGTTTTTAATATTGAGCATTCAATATCAGACTAATACGCACGTCGCTGTCTGTTTGTGTTGTCTGGCGCAGCCAGAGTACGACATCCATACTGAATCGGGTGCCTGTCATGAGTCTTTTACAATTAGCAAGAGAGGGGAGTAGTGGCAGTTCATTGCCGGGGTCAAGCGGCGTTACATCGCGATAGGCGACTTCGATATAATCGTTCGGGTCGTCTTCGTTGTACACCCGAATAGACACCTGTTGAATGAAACTCAGGTTAGCATCGCCGAATATCCCCCCGATACCTGCTTTCAGGGTTTTAATGCCTTTAACATCAGCATCCGCTTTGTTGTATTGTGTGAGCAGTTCGCTGTATCGCGTTGGCAGGTTTTTGAATTGAAAATGGTGGGCATCCAGCGCTCCAATGCCAGCCGGGATCGTAAAATCTGCCTGATAGGGCATTTCAAACCCCGGTACCGTTTCGTCATCCTTGTTGCATGACAAGGCGAACGTCAGTGTACAAAGCAGTAAGAAAAGCAGTCTGTATTTCATGTTATGCCTGATGCCTGTCGGGGGAGCGCGGTTGCCTGCTGCTTGAGGATTGGTTGTTTGTGGATTGGTTATTTGGTTATTTGTGGATTTGGTTATGGTAAATACCCACGCAGGGACGTGTTTCACGTCTGTTTGACCAGTTCCTTCACTTCGTTCCGGACGACCATTTTTTAGATGGAAGTGAATAACCCAACCGCCATATTTCACAAATCTTTTTTTGTTGGCGTTTTTTTTCTGAGGTATTTGTGAAATTTCCTTTGGTATGCTTACCTTTGCGTCCGTTTTTTGATAAAGGTATCACATTTAGTAGATAACACAATGGAAATCATTGCATTACAAGGACATCGCAAGGAAGGATCTGGCAAAGAAGTGACAGCAGCAATCCGTCGTAACGGCCTCATCCCGGCTGTGATGTATAAAAGTGGCGGTGGCGAAGCGCAACAATTCAGCGTTGACCCTGCAGAATTCCGTCACCTGATTTACACGCCCAAGTTCAAAATGGCTGAAATCAGCCTGAACGGCAAAACATACAAGTGTATCGTGAAGGATATCCAATTCCATCCGGTAACTGATGCCGTGATGCACCTGGATTTTCTCGAATTGGTACCTGGCGTTAAATTCAAGGCTACTGTTCCTCTGCGTTTCGTGGGTCAGGCTCCTGGTGTAAAAGCCGGTGGTAAATTCCTGCCAACGCTGCGTTCTATCAACATCATGACAACTCCGGAATTTGTGGTTGACGAAGTTTCTGCGGATATTTCTTCCATGGAACTGGGTTCAACCATCCGTGTTCGCGACATCATTAAGGTTGACGGTGTTGAAGTAACCAACAGCAGCGCTGTTCCGATTGCTTTGATCGAAATCCCGCGTGCACTCCGCGGTGGTAAATAATTTTCAGCCAGTCTGAAAATCTTTTTGGCGAGCCATTCCGATATGTCGGGATGGCTCGTTTCTTTTGTGGCGAAATTCCCTCCGTATGCAACAAATTACCCGCGAGCATTTTGGTTTCGCTCCACAAGGCGAAGTGTCCGTTTTCACCCTGGATAATGGCGCCGGTACACGCGTGCGCATCCTGAATCTGGGTGGTATTATTCAATCCATCGTTACGCCAGACCGACATGGTCAGCCGGGCGATGTCGTACTTGGTTACGACCACGTACAAGGCTACCTGAAGCACGAAGGCTTTCCGTATTTCGGGGCCATCATCGGGCGCTATGCCAATCGTATTTCCAATGCCCGATTTACCCTCGACGGGAAAGTTTACCACCTGAACGCCAACCTCGGCGCGCATACCTTACATGGTGGCTTGTCCGGGTTTGATCAAAAAATCTGGGATGCGGAAATTTTGGAAGATGACCTTGGCCAGTTTCTTCAACTGTCAATGGTCAGCCCGGATGGTGAGGAGGGGTTTCCGGGCAATTTGAAAGTACAGGTGCGGTATCACCTACGTTTTGACAATACCTTGCTGATTGAATACGAAGCAACAACCGACAACGCTACGCCTGTCAACCTGACCAACCACACCTATTTTAACCTGTCAGCAGGGCAATGCAAAAATATTCTGGAGCACGAACTCATTTTGTGGGGCAGTCAGGTTACAGCAACGGATGCTGACAATATTCCGACCGGAAAGTTAGTGCCTGTGGCGGGTACTGCCCTTGATTTTTCCAGGTTTAAACCATTGGGGCGCGATATAGCGCAAGCCGAGCATCAAGGCTACGATCATAACTTTGTTATTGATAATACAGAAGAGGATACTTGTCCTTTAATCGCTACGGTACAGGATCCGTTGAGCGGACGGCAGCTCATCATGTTTACTTCCACGCCA
>JADZBJ010000199.1 GCA_020852155.1 Saprospiraceae bacterium
ATTTGTCATTAGATTGTCAGGTCGGTATTTTAAGATACTTTTAACAAAACTTATTCTCGTCCGGCGAGCGTCTGAAAAACAATTTCAGAAAAAAAATCGGGTTCAGGCATGCAGGTTTTACAGAGTTCGCAAGACCTTTGTACATGGAATTAAAGTTTTCAAGCAACGACCACCCAAAGTTCCTCGGCGAATCGCTCACTTACGACGATGTATTACTCGCCCCGGCCTACAGCGAAGTGCTTCCCCGCGACGCTGACATCAGTAGCCAGTTAACGCGCAATATCAGGTTGAATGTCCCTATCGTCTCGGCGGCGATGGATACTGTTACGGACAAGCACCTGGCCATTGCGATTGCCAGACAAGGCGGAATTGGCATCATTCACAAAAACATGAGCATTGAAGCGCAAGCCGATGAGGTGCGCGCCGTAAAACGTTCGGAAGCAGGTATGATCATTGATCCGGTCACCCTGCACCCCGAAGCGACGGTGGCTCAAGCACTGGAATTGATGCGCCAATACAGTATTGGCGGCATTCCGATCACCTTGCCGGATGGCAAACTGGCGGGCATCCTGACCAATCGCGATCTGCGTTTTGAGACAGACCACAGCCGCACCGTCAGCGAGTTAATGACGTTCAACGATCTGGTTACAGCGCCGCAGGGGACAACCCTGCTGCAGGCCAAGGACATCCTTCAGCGCCGAAAAATTGAAAAACTGCCAGTCGTGGACGACAATTTCCGACTGGTTGGATTGATTACTTACAAAGACATCATGAAGGGAGTAAACTTCCCTCAGGCCTGTAAGGATAATTTTGGCCGCCTGGTCGTCGGCGCTGCTGTGGGTGTGACGCACGACACACACGAGCGCGTCGCTGCACTGGTCGCCGTCGGCGTTGATGTCATTTGTGTAGATACGGCGCACGGGCATTCAAAAGGTGTGCTGGACATGATTCGGCAGATCAAAAACAATTATCCTGCCTTGCAAGTCGTCGGTGGCAATGTGGCCACAGGCTCCGGCGCAAAAGCGCTGGTTGACGCCGGTGTTGACGGCGTAAAAGTCGGCGTAGGGCCGGGTAGTATTTGCACGACGCGCATTGTAGCCGGAGTCGGGGTTGCGCAGTTAACAGCTATCCTGAACGCTGCCGACGCCATCCGTGGTTCAGGTGTACCCATTATCGGCGATGGCGGTATTCGTTACACCGGCGATATTGTCAAGGCGCTCGCTGCGGGCGCCAATACCATTATGGCAGGTTCATTGTTTGCCGGTGTGGAAGAGTCGCCCGGCGAAACAATTATTTTCGATGGTCGAAAATTCAAAAGTTATCGTGGAATGGGCAGCCTTGGCGCTATGCAATTAGGTTCCAAAGACCGTTATTTCCAGGATGTAGAAGACGATATTAAAAAACTCGTACCGGAAGGAATCGAGGGCCGTGTTCCCTACAAGGGCACCTTACAGGAAGTAATGACCCAGTATATTGGCGGTTTACGCGCCGGAATGGGCTACTGTGGTGCGGCTACCGTCGAAGAATTACAGGCCAAAGCGCGCTTTGTCAAAATTTCCAACGCAGGTATGACAGAGAGCCATCCGCACAACATTATCATTACCCGCGAAGCGCCTAACTATTCCAGAAGGTAGGCATAATTGCAGGAAAGAGATACTTTTGTGGGGGTGTGATCATACAATGATGTAATGATGTGCTGATAATCAATGGGTTATTACATCATTACATCATTGTATGCCCGCATCATCACATGATTACATCATCCAATCATTACATCAATACTTTCGTGATTCGAGTTCGTTTTGCTCCATCGCCCACAGGCGCTCTGCATATTGGCGGTGTTCGTACTGCCCTGTATAATTATTTACTGGCTCGCCAAAAAGGCGGCACTTTCCTCCTCCGTATTGAGGATACCGACCAGACCCGTTATGTACCGGGCGCAGAAGACTATATCATTCGTTCGCTTCGCTGGCTGGGCATTGTGCCGGATGAAGGCGTAGGCTTTGGCGGCGACTACGGCCCGTACCGGCAGAGCGACCGCAAGGAAATTTATCAGGAATACGCACTGAAACTGCTGGAAAGAGGTCATGCTTACTATGCATTTGACACCCCTGAAGAACTGGATGCGCAAAGGAGTTCGGTTGAAAATTTCATTTACAACCACTCGACCCGTCAGGGCTTGAAAAACAGCCTGAATTTTTCTGAATCTGAAACCCGCGCATGGTTAGATCAGGGCAAACCCTACGTTATACGCCTGAAAGTTGAACCCGGACGCTCCATTTTGGTCAGCGACCTGATTCGCGGCGACGTTCATTTTCAGAGTGGCGAACTGGACGACAAAGTGTTGTTCAAGTCGGATGGTATGCCGACGTATCACCTTGCCAATATCGTTGACGACCATTTGATGGGCATCACGCACGTTATTCGCGGTGAAGAGTGGTTGCCCAGCACGGCACACCACGTCTTGTTGTACGAAGGTTTTGGCTGGAAAGACACCATGCCTGCTTTTGCGCATTTGCCTTTGATTTTAAGGCCTGAAGGACATGGAAAACTGAGCAAACGCGATGGCGCAAAATTCGGGATGCCCGTGTTTCCGACCGACTGGCAAGGCACAGATACGGTCGAAGCCGTTCAGGGATTTGATGGCGCCGGATTTTTGCCGGAGGCTGTTATCAACTTTCTGGCGCTGCTGGGGTGGCACCCCGGCGACGACCGTGAAATTTTCTCCATAAACGAACTGATTGAGTCGTTTTCTATCGAAAATATCG
The DNA here is from genome assembly GCA_020852155.1 of Saprospiraceae bacterium. Lineage (GTDB taxonomy): Bacteria > Bacteroidota > Bacteroidia > Chitinophagales > Saprospiraceae > M3007. The sequence continues at coordinate 2,769 of JADZBJ010000199.1, forward strand.
CCAAAAGCGGCGCTCGTTTTGATTATGAGAAGGCTAAATGGTTCAACCAAAAATACATCCAGGCTACGGATAATGCCGTATTAGCGAAACATATTCAACCCCTTGCAGCGGCAAAAGGCTATCGTACAGATGATAACTTTTTGCAAACAGTAGCCGCATTGATGAAAGAACGTGTGACCTTGTTGCCTGATTTTGTTGAAACAGGCTATTACCTGTTCGAACCGGTGAAAGAGTATGATACGGAAACCCTCAGCAAAAAATGGACGCCGGCCATCGGCCCGATTTTTGCTGACTTAACCCAAATGCTCGAAAACCTGGAGCCTTTCGATGCCCTCAACATGGAAGCCTCCGTGAAAGCGTGGATGCAAGAAAAAGGTGTAAAACCCGGTGATATTTTGCCTTTGCTGCGTATTGCCATGGCAGGCACGATGAAAGGCCCGGCGGTGTTCGACATGGCAGAAGCGCTCGGGAAAACGGAGACAATCGAGCGACTGAAAAGGCTGATAAATCGCAACGCCTGAGTTGTCGTTTGATGGTTTACAGGCTTGAGCAACGTTAAATAAGTAATTGAAAATCAATCCGTAAACAACAGTTCATATCCGAAAAATGGGTAAAGACAATAAAAACAATTCCCCGGAAAATGACAGCGAAACGTCTGACAAACCCTTGAAGGATATTCGCATTAGTATCAACGAATTCGGTCAAATTGTGAAGGACATTCCGACGGAAGAAATCAATGAGTTTCTAAACAAGGAAGTACCCGATCGCAAATTGAATGAAGACGGTAAATAATCTTTTTAATGTGATGATGGGACGATTATAGTCGCATCATCACATCATTACAATTTAATCCTTTCCCTTGAATTTTTCGCATGATATTCCCGAGTCATGCGTCATGAAATCTGAACTTTATGATAAACCGGTTACACACGGAAGGGTGTTTAGTATGGACCATATTAACGATGGGCCTTTTTTTGATGTCTCATCTGCAACTGAATGCCCAGGCTGGCGCTTTTAATTTTCTGCCGCCCAATCCAGACAACGTCACGGTGGGCGCCAACTGTGTTGGCAACCTGAGTGGCATTACGCCCACGGTAACATCGGCCATCGGGGCGACGATCACCACTTCTCAATTTCAATCAGTCAACCCCGGCGGCGCAAATCCTGCAGCTACATTTCTGGCAGGAGAAACGGCTGAAGTATTCTGGCTGGTAGCAGACAACATGGGCAACAGCCATGTATTCAGTTTTTTCGTTTTTTTTCAAGATAATACCGGGCCGGTTTTCGATTTAACAGGTTATCTGGACACTGTTGAGATTACGTCTGTCGTACAGATACCGTTAGATACCACACCACCGCCGGTTTCCGACAACTGTACGGTTAGCACCCAGATCTCGGTGACATTTTCCCAGACGCCATTCCCGGACACTTGTGAAACAGGCATCGTAAAGCGCACCTGGACTGCCCAGGACCTTCTGGGCAATACCTCTGTTTATACCCAGACTTTCGTCATCTACGCCGATACCTTGCCCCCTCTGGTGCAGGTATTTCCGATGAATGCTACGGCTCCATGCGAAATTGCGCCCTCAGCCTACCAAAACTGGCTGGCTACTCAAATGGCGAATTTTTTCGCCGTGGATCCTTCCGGTATTCGTGAATACACCAACAACGGCCCCGCGAATTTTCCTCCGGGCTGTTCTGTGCCGATTACCGTTACGTTTCGCGTAAAAGACAATTGTGGGTTTGTTTTTTCAACACCTGCAACATTTTCCACTACCGATAACGACCCTCCGGAAATTGTCGTTGCCCCGAAAGATACAGTCGCGTATTGTACCGCAACGGGCAATCCTGTTGATCGGCTTTCTGCCTGGATTTCAGCGCATGGATATGCCGCAGCCTACGATTCCTGTTCTGCGCCGATGATGTGGCGCATGGAAATTGCCAATCAACCCAGAGATTCTGCGCAGGTTGTCGCCGCTTATTTGAACTCTATTTCCAATGGTTGCGGAACACAGGTGATCGGCGGAAATTCTTACAACAAAGTCAGGGCGAAAGTCACGGTTGCCTTTTTTGTCAAAGATGCCTGTGGCAATGAACGCTCCATGGGCAGTGCGACTTTCGGCGCTATTGATACCATTCCTCCGGCAATTGCAGGCACAATTCTGATTGAACAATGCGGCAATGGCAGCGATCAGGCTTTGCTGGAAACCTGGATCAACGCACACGGCAACACGACCGTAACAGATGAGTGCTCGACAACTACCTGGACCAATTTCAGTTATACCACTTCCGATGGTCAGGTTGGCGGCGGCGCATTTGGAAGCGGCCCATACCCGCAGGTGCAGGCTCATAATTGTACCTGGTTGACGGATGTTACCTTCAGGGCAACCGATGAATGTGGTAATATCGGCTCCAAAACCCTTCGTTTTCAAATTGAAGACACCCAGGCGCCTGTTATCGCTGGTTATCCTGATACGGTGACGCTGAATTGTGTGAATCCGCAACCCTCTATTTCTACCAGTTTTATCTCGGATAACTGTGATGATAACCTGTCGTTAAGCCACACAGAAACCCGCATGGATTCTTTGTGCGACGGGTCGTACACCATTCGTGTTGTATGGCGTGCGACGGACGATTGCAACAACAGCAGCACAGCCATTCAAACATTTCTGGTACGCGATACTCAGGCTCCTGTTTTTGGGCTGGTACCGCAGAGTTATACAGCTTATTGTGATACATTCACCCTGCCAGCGCCGCCAGTCATGGGCATGAACATTACCGCGACAGACGACTGCAGCCCTGTGATGAGTATTTCAACCAGCGTCAGCAGCACACAAAGTCCTGACCCGTTGAATTGCGCGCATTATCAATACATGATTGTCCGAACCTTCACGGCAACAGATCAATGCGGCAACACCAGAACAGCCACGCAGGCCATTTCGGTGATAGACAATGTTCCGCCAGTGCCTAACGGGCAGTTTGATACGCTGGTAAATTGTGAAGTCCTGCCAGCCATTCCATTACCGCCACCCGGAGCAGAAGACGCTTGCTCTGGTCCGACAGCAGCGCCGGCTTTTTAAGGTCAAACGATTGTTCCCGGAACCTGTCCTGATCGTTATACAGTCATCCTGAACTGGCTTGCCACGGACGTATGTGGTAACACGGCTGCTTTTACCCAGACGGTCGAAGTGCAGGACACCACGCGCCCTGTGTTGAGTAATATTCCGAACGACATTACCGTGGAATGCAATGCAATTCCTGCGCCGCCGTCGTTGAATACCTTGAATGCTCAAGACAATTGTGATGCGGCAGTCAATATCGTTTATCTTGAAACAGAAATCAGAAATCCAGACCCGGCGTCTTGTGATCACTGGACAGATTATCAGTTGAAACGAGAATGGACAGCCAGCGATAATTGTGGGAATAGTAACCGATACACGCAGATTATCCAGATAGAAGACACAACGCCTCCGGCGCTGATTGCTCCGGCCAATTCAACCATACCAGCCGATAGCGCAGTTTGCGGCGCGGAAATCATGATTCCTGCGCCTGTTTCGCTGTACGATATTTGTAGCACTCAGGACGGTTCGGCTTCGCTCAGAGATACTTCGCTTATTTTAAACACATCCGGTGGGCCCAATTCGACTACTCCGGTGGATACCCTGATTTTCAGTTGGACAACACCGAATACTGCGCCGCTTGAACCTGTTATTGGCAATGCATCACTTTCCGTTTCATTTCAAAATTCGGACATAGACGGTATCGGCGAATTTTTCAAAGTATATGGAGAGAATGGCGACCTGATAGGTCAAACAACCCCGACGGGCGGCATGGGCTGTCAATCGGCTACCTTTATTTTTTCCATACCGCCAGCGGATATCAATCGCTGGCTGAATGACGGACAACTGACGCTGAAACTGGCTTCGAATACATCAGGAGGTTCTGTAAATGCCGTTTGCTCTGGTTCGAGAGCATTTGCCCACCTGACTTATAATTATGCTGTGCCGCAATTGGACGTGCAATTACAATATACACTCGACGGCGGCCCGTCAGAGGCTTATCCGCCATCAGGCCCCACCATGCTGGGTGTTGGCGTGCACCATATAACCTATACGGCGACCGATTGTCAGGGAAATGCTGCAACTGCCAGTACGATTATTACCATTGAAGACACACAACCGCCTGTTTTGCCAGCGCCGACGCCGCAGATTTTCTATGTGGCTCCTGGCCCGGAGTGCGAAGCGGTGGTGACTTTGCCCTTCCCGACCATTCATGAAAATTGCGATTTTTCGGGCGAACTCATGCAAGCGTCGGCTATTGTTCCTGTTCAGTTTTCCGGCGATAACATTCCCAATGACCTGAACCTGACGTTATCGAACCTGATTCCCAATGCCATTTTTGGCGGACAATTAGTCATTCGACACAAAGGCGATAACCACGAATCCGGCGAATTTTTCTACGTTTTTGATGAAAATAATATAGCCATTGATACGACAAGCAATGGCCCGGCAGCGATGGAGTGTATGGATTTTCATGAAACGACATTCAATGTCAGCGCAAGCCAGATTAATGCCTGGGCTGCCAATGGCACGACTCAGTTTAAATTAGTCGCCAATGATGACGTGGCCAATTACCTTGACTTGATTAATCCTTGCGGCACAGTCCAACCTGACATGACGGATGGTAACAGCAGGGTTCAGGCGATATTGAGGTACAGTTATGCGCAGGTTACTTATGAGATTCGTAACAGCCTTGGACAATTGGCGGCGCCTGTCGGCTCATTAACCGGTAATTCGACAACGATTAATCTTAAGCCTGGCATATATCAGGTGAAATACCTCGTTTTGGACATTAATGGTCTGGAAGGATCCGTGGTGTTCCCGATAACTGTCAGGGACACCATTGCTCCGCAAGCCAAATGCAAAGCGGCGACGATTACCATCAGCCCCAGCGGTTTTCAGACATTTACGTTAAACCCGACTACGGTAAACAACGGCTCATTAGACAACTGCTCGCCCGTTACGCTGACTGTTTCGCCCAATTCATTTACTTGCAATGACGCTGCAATTTCGCCAGTGATGGTTACGCTGACGGTGGCTGATACTTCAGGAAATATTTCAACCTGCAAGGAGCAGGTGCAGATAAAAGTTACAGCGCCTACGGTCAACTATTCGCCCATTCCGCTCTGCGAAGGTGATCCGTTGCAACTGACTTGTACCCCACCGAATGCGCCACCGAATACATATTCATTCTCCTGGGCCGGGCCTAATTTTGGATCTAATTTCCAGAATCCGATCATCAATCCTTCTCAACCTCAAAATGCGGGCACTTACACAGTGACCGTAACCGGCCGTACCGGTTGTACATCCAGCCAATCGGTGAATGTCATTTTATTCAATCCGACTGCGCCAAGTATCACAGCCAGCAAGATTGATTATTGTGCCGGAGAGAATATCGTTCTGGCGGCCAATCCGTTACCCAACGTAGAATATTTGTGGTATGTGGATTCGTTGCCGATGCCGATTTTGATGCAAACAACGCCGCAGCCGTTTTATACGATCATCAATCCTGCTGTTGGCACTTATCGTTATTATGCCAGAACAAAAGCCGGAACATGCTTGTCGCAAATTTCACAACCGATAACCATTCACGTACATCCGATACCGCCAGTGGCTGTGGAAGATGACCAAATCGTTGTGTGCGCCGGTGAAACGATCACCCTGGGCAGTCCGGTCACCAATGTAACGTATGTGTGGACCGGCCCTGGAAGTTTCATGTCCGATTCGCAATTCCCATGGGTTACATCGGATGCGGATTCAGCCCTCCACCACGGTATTTACACCCTGAAAACGGTTAAGGATGGTTGCCAAAGCCCTGCAGCGACAGTTCAGGTAACAGTCAAGAGCCGCCCGGATAAACCGCTGATTAATGGCGATGCCGCTGCTTGCGTCGGTGATGATATCGTTTTGGCGACGACCACTACCGGCGTGGAATTTTATGAATGGCGTAAACCGGACGGCAGTATTGTGACGACGCCCAACGGCGTAAATGCCTATCAAATCAATGATATCACCATGCTGGATGCCGGCGGCTGGCAAGTGCGCGTGCGCAGGAACGGTTGTTATTCTGACTGGTCAGACCCATTCAATATCAGTGTTCAGGATTATCCACTTGTTACAGCCAATGTCAATACGCCCATCTGTGCCGGTGACACCTTGTTCTTTACCGCTACGACGAATACCTTGCCTTTGAGCTGGTGCTGGACGGGGCCGAATGGTTTTATCCGGTTTACCCAAAATGCCATATTGTTGCCAGGAGTAGAAGGTATGTACACATTGGTTGGCAAAACATTAAACGGTTGTACCGATTCAGCATTTGTCAATGTTCAGGTGATTCAACCACCCGCTATTGATACGATATTGGTTGCTGCGCCGGTTTGTGGCGATGGCGTAACAGATGCTACACTGACGCCAGTCGTCATCAAACCCAACCCGCCGGTAACATACATGTGGATGGGGCCTAATGGTTTTTCATCAAGTAACCCGACATTGGTATTACCTGATGTATCGCAACTCAACAACGGCTCCTATTCGCTGGTAGTGAAAGACCTGTTGGGTTGCATATCCAATGTGGAGACAGCAGTCATCAATGTGCAGGCATCGCCGCAAGCGCCTGCGTTGAATCAACCGGCAGCCGTTTGCGAAGGCACTCCGGTGACCATAAGTATATCCAATCCGAGCGCTTATGGCCCCGGAGCAACATTTACCTGGATCAGACCATTTGCCAACGATACATCAACCACTCAAAAATTCCTGAACCTGCCGAATCCGACAACAGCCGGCATGAGCGGTGCATACTTCGTCTACGCCAGTGATGGAGCGTGTTTGTCGGACACCACGATTGTGAACGTTACAATCAAACCATTGCCGACGACACCATTACCTTTCAGTAATTCGCCGGTTTGCACGAACGGAACGATTCAACTCAATATCAGCAACCCTCAACCGGGTGTAGTGTATGACTGGGATGGCCCGGCAGGTTTTGATTCAGGCATACAAAATCCGCCTCGAAACAATGCCATTGTCACGTATTCCGGCCCATATTGCGTCAAGGCAACCTTGAATGGTTGCGTTTCCTTACCGGGAGAATGCGATACCGTTGTGGTGATTCCTCCACTGGATCAGCCAGTCATTACCGGAGGGGCATTGAATCCGCAACAACCTACACCCATTTGTTACGACCTGCCCGGCGCTTTGATCTCATTGAACATTCTGACCGGCACCGGCACACCCGACGCTGAATACACCTGGTACAATAATGCCAACGGTCAAATTATTGGCGGCCCAAGCACCAGCCCGAATTTGACCATTACCAACCTGGCTCAGTTTGGCCCCGGCGTGCATAGTTTCAGGGTGAAAGCCGAAAAAGAGGGCTGCGAATCGGCTTTGTCAGCCGCTGTGTACGTTCGCCTGGATACCATTCCTGATATTGTGCCTTATGCGGGCAGTTCCGGCCCTAAATGCCTTGGAACAGGCAATACTTTCCAACTGGATGCCACGCCACTGACCGGTATGATAACCGGAAAATGGACTCAAATCGGCGGCCCAACGGGTATTTCCATACAAAATGACAGCGACCCGAAATCGCTGGTGCTGAATGCCATACCCGGCTCGACTTATATGTTCCGCTGGACACTCAGCAATGGCGGCTGTACCAATTTCGCCAACAGCACGGTTAGTGTTACTGCAGTTGTGCCCG
>JADZBJ010000200.1 GCA_020852155.1 Saprospiraceae bacterium
AATTCAAAAGCCCGGTATTCCGACCAGGCAACCTGCTTGTCCATTTTGCTTTGAAAACCGCAGTGTCCGCCGCCGGAAGTCAGTTCGAAATGAAAATACGGGTGTTCGCTGGCTGTTTCGATCGGGAAACATTCAGGCGTCAGTATGGGGTCATTGGCTGCGCTGATGAGCAGGGTAGGGCGACGGATGCCAGCGACGAAGTTGCCAGACGAAGCCTGTTGGTGAAAGTCGGCGGCAGACTGATAACCACAGATCGGCGCGCTGAACCATTCATCGAAATCGCGCCAGCGACGCACGGCTTTCAGTCTGGAAGGGTCAATCCTGCCCGGAAATTGTTGGGCTTTAATTCTAAGTTTGCGTGACAGTTTGGTCAGAAAGAGGCGTTTGTATAGCCAGTTGTCCCAGCGATCCAGCACATCGGCGCCGGCGGCAATATTACAAGGCGCAGAGAAAACAACAGCTGCTTTGATTTGTGGCGGGGCGGCTTCACCCTGCGTGCCCAGGTACTTTAGCGTAATACTGGCGCCCATGCTGAAACCCGTCATGGCAACCGTCGGGTAATCCCCGCGCGCGATGGCGTGTTGCAGCACATGGTGAATATCTTCCGTGTCGCCGTGGTGGTACATTCTGAATTGGCGATTCATCTCGCCGGAGCAGGAACGGCAATTCCAGGCCAGTACATCCCAGCCCTTGCGATGGAAAAAATCAGCCATACCCAGGATATACGAACTGCCGGTGCTGCCTTCCAGGCCATGCGACAACAGGATCAGACGGTCTGAAAATTGATGCGGCCTGGCTAACCACCAGTCCAGATCGAGAAAATCATGATCCGGTGTTTCAATCCGCTCGCGTTCATACTGAATGTGCTTGAAACGACGTAATAAACTCGGCGCGAGTGTTTGAAAGTGCCCGTTAATTTGCCACTTCGGCGCGCCGGGGTATGAAGAATGACGGATGATCATGATGGATGAAAAAGTTTGCAAAATTAACCGCTGGTAACTATCCAGCCGCTTTTGCTGTAAGAAATGTAGTTATTTGAATCGTTCATGGTAATTAATGACCTCGAAGAGGTCAAAGGTTTATAGAAACCGAAATTCCCAGCGTTATTTCGACCTCGGAGAGGTCGCAGTATGTTGCAATGGTGCGACAAACGACACAAATCTGCGACCTCTCCGAGGTCGGATATATCTGATAATCAATGATTTGCTATAAACGTTCGACCTCTCCAAGGTCGTTTGAAGGCGGCTGGATAGTTACAACCGCTCATTACCTTCAAACAACCTCTACAACACATGAAACTTTCCAACATACAACAGATGTTTGCCCCCATGCAATCAAATGTGCCTTCTTATGCCAAGGGGCATCGCTGATTTTTTCAAAATCTTCATATTATCACATCATCACATCAATACTTATGAATCACCGCATCAGGGTCGTTGGTATTTTAAGGCAAAACAACGAAATTTTACTTGTAGAGCAGGAAAAACCGCGTACCGGCGACCGTATTTGGGGTATGCCGGGCGGTGGACTTGAACCCACTGACGAGGACATTTACCGGGGTGTCGAGCGCGAAGTGTTTGAAGAAACCGGCGTCAGGGTTCGGGCTGGCCAGATCAGGTTCGTCAGCGAATATACCAATACGCGGATGATGCAAGTCACGATCTGGATAGAATGCCATCCTTTTGAAGGCGATATGTTTACGGAACCGACAATGGCTTACGTTCGCGAAGACGATTACATTCGAGACCTCGGCTGGTGGTCGCGCGATGCATTTCCGCCACATTATTTACGCAGTTCAGCCCTGAAAAAAGACGAGTTTTGGGACGGGCTGGATTTGCCCGAAGGCGTCGTCACGTATTTGGGTAAAACACGCGATATCTAGCGCCAACCACATTCTTGTTTCCCGCAGATTTCGCAGATTTTTCCGCAGATACCGCAGATTTTATGCGGTATCGATGGGGAATTCTCTGGTAGTGAATGCGTCGCACTACGATGCCAAACCCATAATTTGTTTAGTTTTGCCCTTCAATAATCTTCAAAATCACATAAATCCGGGTATAAGATGGGTTTTTTCAAAAATAAACACGTTTGGATAACAGGCGCGTCATCGGGTATCGGCGAAGCCCTGGCCATGGCGCTGGCCGAACGCGGCGCGTGGTTGATCCTTTCTGCACGCAATGAAACTGAACTGAACAGGGTAGCAGCAGCAGCACATGCCAAAGGCGCGGCAGGCATAACTGTTCAGCCACTTGACCTGGCCCGTCATGACGATATTCCGGTCGTTGCCGAAAAGGTCTTGAAATCAGTTGGTAAAATTGATTTTCTGTTTAATAACGGTGGAATTTCACAGCGCGCCCTTGCCCTCGATACCAAACTGGACGTTGACAAGCAATTGATGAATGTCAATTACTTTGGCACCATAGCACTGACCAAAGCGGTTTTGCCCAATATGATTATGCACCACCTGGGGCATATTGTCACCATAACCAGCCTTACCGGAAAATTCGGTTCTCCATACAGGTCTTCTTATGCGGCTGCAAAACACGCCCTGCACGGCTTTTTCGATAGCCTGCGGGCTGAATTAGCCAATACGCCTGTACAGGTTACGCTGGTGTGTCCGGGATTCATCAGAACCAATGTGAGCAAAAACGCATTGACCGGCGATGGCAAGGCGCTGGGCACTATGGACGAGGCAACAGGAAAAGGTATGGACCCGGCTCGCCTGGCTGAGCGCATTCTTGGCAGCGTCGAAGCCGGTCGTGAAGAAGTTTATTTTGGCGGGAAAGAAGTTCTGGGCGTTTACTTAAAACGCTTCTTTCCGCGATATTTTTCCAAACTCATCAAATCGGCCAAAGTCCGTTGAGTATCTACTCCCGCTACCGCACCCTGGTGGTTGCCAATAACCTTTTCATACTGTAACGACCGCTGCCTTTACCCACCAACATGAGCAAACCGCCCATGATGGCGATGTCGTGCATGAAAAGAATGCTTTTTTGTCGCCACGATTCTCCGTCGGCATGATTCCAGAAGTCGTGGGTGATGAAGGTGACGGGTATCCAGTAACACATCAGCAGGAAAGCGCCGAGGGTGATTCGATAGCCCAGCAGCACCATCAGTCCGCCCATAAAGAGGAAAATAATAGAGCCATAAATCAGCCAGTCCTGATCGCCGTTCAGACCATGCATTTCCATGGTCTGTCTGACTTTATTCATGTAGATCGCTGAATCAAACGCTTCAAAGATAAAAATGGTAGACAGGAATATTCTTCCAATCAGGTCTGCTATATCGCGCATATCCCCGGATTTTAATGGCTTTGAGGCTTTTCAGGATTGAATATCAAAAATTCACAGCACTCGACAGAATTATACTTCGGGGCGCATTTGCGGGAAGAACAACACTTCCTGAATGCTCGACTGGTTGGTGAACATCATCGCCAGGCGGTCAATACCGAAACCGATACCTGCCGTAGGCGGCATGCCGTATTCCAGTGCGCGCAGGAAATCTTCGTCCATCGCCATCGCTTCTTCCTCACCGCGTTCAGCCAGTCGCAATTGCTCCTCGAAGCGTTCGCGCTGATCAATCGGGTCGTTCAACTCGGAGTAGGCGTTGGCCACTTCCTTGCCGTTGATGTACAATTCAAAACGTTCTACCAGGCCGGGCTTGCTGCGGTGCTTTTTAGTCAAAGGCGACATTTCCACAGGGTGATCCATCAAAAATGTCGGCTGAATCAAATGCTTTTCGGCTTTGGCGCTGAAAATTTCATCCAGCAATTTCGCCATGCCCATCGTCTTGTCCACTTCGATATGCTCTTGTTTGCAGTATGCGAACAGTGCTGCTTCGTCGGCATTTTCAGCATCGAAACCACTGTATTCTTTGATGGCATCATAAATGGTCAGGCGGCGATACGGGCCTGCAAACTGGATGGTATGATCTCCTATTTGTGCCGTCGCCAATCCGTCAGCGTGCAATGCCCTGGCGACGCGCTCCAGCATCTGTTCCGTAACATCCATCAGCCAGAAATAGTCTTTGTAGGCCACATAAAACTCCAACATGCTGAATTCAGGATTATGCGTCCTGTCCATGCCTTCATTGCGGAACATTTTGCCGATTTCATATACGCCATCGAAACCCGCCACAATCAGGCGTTTCAGGTAAAGTTCGTTGGCGATGCGCAGGAAAAGCGGCATATCCAGCGTATTGTGGTGCGTTTTGAAGGGTCTGGCTGCCGCTCCGCCGTGGATGGGCTGCAAAATCGGCGTTTCAACTTCCAGCAATCCCAGATCATCGAGGTAGGCGCGGATGGTTTTAATCATCCGACTGCGCTTGATGAAAATATCGCGGTACTGCGTGTTTACTGTCAGGTCAACGTAACGCATACGATAGCGCAATTCAGGGTCGCTGAAGGCGTCGAACACGTTTCCTTCGGCGTCTTTTTTGACAACCGGCAACGGGCGCAGTGATTTGGACAGCATGATGAACTCGCGCACATGCACACTGATTTCGCCTGTTTTGGTTTTGAACGCATATCCGCGTACACCCACGTAGTCGCCCAGGTCGAGCAATTTTTTAATCAAATGATCAAAAATGGGCGCTTCGCCGGTTTCGGCATTGAGAAAATCGTCCCTGCGGGCATACAGTTGAATGCGTCCTGAGGCGTCTTGCAGGTTCAGGAACATGGCTTTTCCGGCTTCGCGTGCGGCCATGATACGACCAGCGATAGCAATGTCCTGATAGTTCAGCCTGTTTTTCGAGCCGTCTTCCAGCACGATTTCCTCGTAATGGTGTGTGATGTCGGCTGCGGTGGCTGTCACATCGAACAGTGGGGCAGGGTAGGGGTCAATGCCGAGTTCGCGGAGTTTTTGGAGCGATTCTCTGCGGAGTAGTTCTTGTTCTGTCATACTATTTCTGAAAAGCGGCCGCAAAAGTAGGCTTTTGCCGGTGGTTGGCGTTACGAAACGGTTAAAATTGTCTGTAATATAAGGATAAAAACCAAAACGGGCGTTCATAGGCTCAGATTTTCTACTCCACTTTCATCCAATTTTTCTATTCGTATGAAACATTTGTTTTTGTCGCTTGCCGCAGTACTGCTTTTTTCAGTCACGGCTTCCGCTCAATATATCGGTTTTGGCCTCAAAGGCGGCTTGCACACGCAAGTCAACAAACCCGACGACATCACGGTTGGTTCCGGCGATTCCTCTTTCGGATTCGCTGTTGACCAATTCAAATTCGGTACCCAGTTTGGCGGTTACCTGCGCATCGGAAAACGCGTTTTTCTGCAACCTGAATTGTTGTTTAACTCCAATAACACCAGTTATACGGTGAAAGACGGCAACCTCGGCGGGCAGGTGTTGAAGGAAAAATACAACACGCTCGACATGCCCTTGCTGGCCGGTTTCAAGATCGGCGCCGTGCGCGTACAGGGCGGCCCGGTCGGGCATATTTTCCTGAACAGCAAATCAGAACTGGAAACCATCAGCAGTTATGATGAAAAATTCAAAGCCATGACCTGGGGCTATCAGGCGGGTTTAAATGTCAGTTTTGGCCGCCTGAGCGCCGACCTGCGCTATGAAGGCAATTTTTCCAATACCGGCGACCATATTCGCTTTTTTGGCGATCAGTACAATTTCAGCAACAACCCGGCCCGGATTATCCTGGGTTTGAATTTTGCGATTGTGAAGTAAGGCATCATTTCCCGGACAAAACGCAACGAGGCCCTTTCATCAGATGGTTGATGAAAGGGCTTTATTTTTTTACGCGGATAACGCGGATTTTAGTTGGATTTGCGCGGATTATTTCAGGCGTTGTCTGACCATGAAAGCAACAAAACAACCGAGGTGTACACGCATATCACCCAAAAAAGTTGGGATAAGATAAAAAGTCCGCCTGATGATTTGGCGATATAATGTTTGCTCATTATGTTTGCAAGGTCGTTCTGACACCCTGCCCCGATTAAGAAGCCGTTCCTCCGGTTTACACTTTTTTGACACCTATTGCGTGATTTAGTCGTTTTTGGCTGGATGGGGAAGTGAATTGGGGGGAGGGAGAAGGAAGAAGATTTTTCACCGTAGTAAAAATTAATATTTGGATAGTCTATTTGCTTGGTTGATAGAGAA
>JADZBJ010000201.1 GCA_020852155.1 Saprospiraceae bacterium
GGCGAAACACAACGCGCTATGCCGAACAGGGGTTCGGCGAAACACAACGCGCTATGCCGAACAGGGGTTCGGCGAAACACAACGCGCTATGCCGAACAGGGGTTCGGCGAAACACAATGCGCTACGCCGAACAGGGGTTCGGCGACACGTCTCTGACGCGACACTTCGCTTCAGCAAGTCTCCGACTTTTTGATTTTGGAATTTCAACAGGAACAATGCAAATGAGAGATTTGCTGACATCTCACTGAAAGGTATCTCAACCTTCAACAACCTTCAACCTTCAACAACCTTTCAACCTTACGACCTTTTTTCCTGCAAAAACGCCCTGACTGCGCTAAAACTCACCGTTTGATGCTGAAAGTGAAACTGTGCGGCGGCGGATTCTTCTTCAGAGGCTCCGAGGTGATTCAGGATATTGGTGAGGTGCATTTTCATGTGCCCCTGCTGGATGCCCGTGGTGATCAGCGATCGAACAGCGGCGAAGTTTTGTGCCAGTCCTACTGCAGCGATGATACACATCAGTTCACGGGCAGAAGGTTTTCCGAGTATTTCCAGCGAGCGTTTGGCCAATGGATGCAGGGCCGTTAATCCGCCCACAGTACCTACCGCCAGCGGCAATTCCAGTTCGAAGCGGAAATGGCCATTTTTCACGGTACAAGTACTCAGGCTGCGGTACTGACTGTTGCGGGCGGCATAAGTATGACCGCCTGCTTCAATCGCCCGGAAGTCATTGCCGGTCGCCATCACAACAGCGTCGATGCCATTGAAAATACCTTTGTTGTGCGTGGTGGCCCGGAAGGGGTCAATTTGAGCAATCCGAACAGCCATTTGGAAACGTCGAGCCAAGGAATCGGCATCCATGCCCTGACTTCGGGCCAGGTCGGCGAAGGCAGCAATGGGACATTCTACCCAAGCTTTGACCAGACACTCAGGCGTATAATTGCTCAGGATGGACATGATGACTTCCACATCGCGTTCGTCATCGGCCAGGTCAGGATATTCGGTAAAAAACGATTCAAGCGTATCCGCGAAACGCTCCAACACAGAGTTAATGAAATTAGCCCCCATACTGTCGCAGGTTTCAAACCAGGCGCGGATTTGATATAACCCCGGCTCCAGGTTTTCAAAGTCAAGCAGTTGAATGGACGTAATGCCGCCGCCGCGCTCGCGCATATTAGCGGTCAGGTCTTTCGTGGCTTCGAACAGGCGGGGCTTGAGTATTTTAAAAATCTCGTACAGGCGTTCTGGCTTGCCGGACCACATGAAATGCACCTGTCCGATTTTCAGGGTACTGACGACCTCTGCATGAAATCCGCCGCGTTCCTGCCAGAATTTGGCGGCGCTGCTGGCAGCCGCTACGACGCTGCTTTCTTCGATCACCATCGGAACGGCATAAGTGCGGCCGTTGATAATGAAGTTGGGCGCGACACTGTACGGCAGCACATAATTGGCAATAGCATTTTCCGTAAAACCATCCACCACGCGCTGTGTAGCGTCGTCGCTATGTCGCCACGAACTGAGTTCAGCCTCAAACGCGTCCGGATTGTCCGTATAATTTTCGCCCAACCACTTGATTTTCTGCGTTTTAGAGAGTTTTGAAAAACCCGAGATGATTTTGTTCATGCTTTGACTGCTGAAAGTTGAGAATGATTAAGGTCAGATGCGGCTCAGTGCCAACAGGGCAACTTCTTTGGCTTTGGGCAGGTTTTGGGCGGAGTCGTCGAGGTATTCAAGCGTGATGCTGATGGTGTATTTTCCTTTGCGCGCCAACAGCGTCAATGTGCTGGTACTCCAGAGCGCATCTTCGCCCACGCCGGTTACGTCAAGATCGTAGGTGTTTCGGCGGTCGCGGCGAAGGCCGTCCATCTGTTGTTTGCTCAGATCGGGATACAGGTAATCAAACAACTGAATGACCAGTCGGTTTTCAGGATTCAGCCATTTGTCAGGTGTTCTTTCATTGAAACTTTCGCGTTCTTTCCAGTCCGGTTTTTTCCAGGTGCGCAGGCAAAATACCTGATCGGGCAGGCTTCGGCTGTTTAGAAAAGTCGCTTTGGCATCGAATGAAAACATTTTTTCGAGCTCTGCATCTGTTATGAGTTCACAACCGTGATCTTTCCAGGATTCCCGTTTTACGACTGGCGCTGACTCCGGGGTGGTCGAACTGTTTTTGCAAGAGCAGATCATTATCAGTGAAAACACTGCCAGTAGAGAAAAGGCAATTCTTGTCATTTCGTACACTTCGCGTTTGAGATTGGCCATAACCTGGCCATTTATATTGAAAAAAGCCCGCAAAGGTAAGCAGATCACGACTTTTTTCGCCCAAAACAGTATTCGTGAAACGCCATTTCAAAAAAAAATTTGAATACTGTCACATTTCGTTTGGTTCAGGGGTATTATGGATACAAGTCTTTTCGAAATGACAATCGTTTCACTTCCAAACTATGTTCACAAGATGAATTTCAAGCCATTTTATTTTTTGTTCGTTTTAGCCCTGGTCACAATTGCTGCCTGCCAGCGGGAAAACATTGATGAATTAATTGTAAATGTTGATCCTATCACTCCTGACACGATTTATATTAATTGCGACACATTTGATTTAACCATCAACACAACCGTTTACCATGATACGATTACCTTGACAGCCCTGCCTTCAAAGGGCTGGGGACCCTATGGTTATTCCTGGTCAAACGGGCAAAGTACCCAGTCAATCATTGTTGCCAATAATAATACTTACGCTGTCACGGTTACCGATTTAACTAAAGGTTGTATAACTTCAGGGCAAGTTGCGGTAGATACAACTGGCAGTAATTGCTCATCCCTGGTGGTTGCTCTATCTTACAATTCCTCCGGGCAGTTGTCGGCTTCGCCATCTGGCGGCACTTTACCTTATTCATATTATTGGTCATTCGGCGACACGACATCTTCGATCACACCAAACTTTAATGGCAATTATACGGTGACGGTTACAGATGCTAATGGCTGTGTGGGCATCAACAATTACGATGTTGATGTATGTTCAAATTTCTTCGTAACCATGAGCGATAGTATCGGGATGTTGTTTGCCCTTCCAGTCGGCGGTAATTCTCCTTATCATTATCACTGGAACCTGGGCGAAACCACACAAAGTATAACGCCTGCATTTATTGGTTTTTATAGTGTAACGGTAACCAACAACAATGGCTGTGTTTTTGTAAACAGCATTAATCATGACCTTACAGGAGACCCGTGTGCATCGCTGAACGTCGGCATTAAATGGAATACCAACCAACTGAGTGGTTATGGGTATGGAGGAACGCCTCCTTATACCTTTCTATGGTCAAATGGCGATACAAACCAAACCATCAATGCGCAAACCGGACTTACCTATACGGCAACCATAACGGATGCAGCAGGATGCACAGCCCAGAATCAGATTGAATTATAGTTTGCGTGAGCATACGTGATTGTAGTGACACTCACACAATCCAGTGACGCTCTGGCACACCTAGAAATTACTCATAATCAATGAATTGCCTGAAGCATTCCTGATTCATCAGGATCGTAATACATTCGGGTTGAAAACATTATATCGCCATGCTAGTCAACAGTACGCTTATAGATGCTTGCATTGGGCAGGACAGGGCAGCGCAACGTCAATTGTATGAAGAGTTGCTGCCTTACCTGCGCGCTATTGCCAATAGATACCTCCGGAATCCATCCTGGTGGAAGGATGCTTTACAGGAAAGTTATGTCAAAATATTTCGAAATATCAGCCAATATGAACATGAAAAGGCCTCTTTTCAACATTGGGCTGCTAAAATCGTCATCAATACCTGCCTGAATTACAATCAGCGAAACAAAGGAAATTCGCTTGTTGAGTTCGTGTTGAATTTACATGACTTCCCTGTTGACCCCAGTATAACCCAATACTATTCAGATGAATTTCTGCTTCAAATATTGAAATGTTTACCCGACGGCTATTTCGAAGTGGTCAACTTACATGTCATTGAAGGTTTCAGTCATCAGGAAATCGGGCAAATGCTCGGCATACAGGAAGCGCTTTCCAGGCAAAAACTGGCCAGAGCCAGAGCATGGTTAATCAATAAACTATGCAGTCATCCTCAACTCGCCTCAGATTTACCTCTAACCCGATTTTTACAAAATTCACAACAATGAATAACCTGGAAAAAGAATTCAAAAATAGATTCAGCGAGCAAAAACAGCAGGTGGAGCAACATGAATCCGACGACCTTTGGTCGGCAATTGCCAAAGATCTCGATGACAGCCCTGCTCCGGTCAGTTATTTCAGAAATCTTGTAAAAATATCTGCCAGTGTTCTCTTGCTGGCAATGTTCATCGCAGGAGCCTGGATGTTCGCCCGCTGGTCAGAAACACCTGGCCAGATTGTACCGCTGACAGGCAACATTTTACAACACCCGATACAAAATTCAGACGTATCTTCTGGAACAACCACAACTGCCGAACCCGCCAGTTTGGCAACACCTGACCGGTATCCAGATAATGTCCAAACGTCTTCCTTAAACGGGTTTGAAAAATCACCTTCCAGCAATACCGGAAAGGCCCCTCATCAGTCAATGCCTGTCCCTCCTCTCAAAAACAACAGGATGACGTCAGACTTTAAAATGGCGGTTCGTACCACTGACGAATCAATACAGCAACACGCCGGAGCGGACAGCCATTTTTTGGAAGAATACCCGAAACAGTTTTTACAAACGTCAAAAAATCAGAATCCGGCTCACCCGACAAGCGAACAACCCACCGGCCAGAAAGATGACATGCTCGCAGAAACAGCATCAGAAAATCTGCTCCGTAATCCCGATTCCGGGGTCGTACCGAATAGTCTTCAAGAAGGCACTGACGCCCGAAACAGCACAAGAGATACACTTGAAAAAGCACCCTTGTTCGACCCATTAAATCTACTTCCTGCCAATCACGCTTCACTTTTTCAAAATGTAAAACGTCAGATCATGCCATTTAAAAAACCGGCAATACAACCTGACAGTAAAAATGACGAGCCAAAGCAAATTCAAAAGCATATCGGTTTTGAAACAGGCATTAATTATACCCGTTTACTGTTTCTATCCACGGATAAAAGTGTATTGGCCACCAAAAAGAACGATACTGAAAAGCCGGAATGGGGCTTCAGTGCCGCGCTCAAAACCGGGCTGCTATGGAAAAACAAATGGGCATTAAACAGCGGTCTTGAATATCACGATTACTGGACTGTTTTCAAAACTGACCAAAAAGATTTGCCAGCGAGAATAAACAGATTGAGCAGGGTGTATATTGATTCTTCAACTGGTAATATCATTCGTAGAATTTATGAGGACACTTTGGCGCCCGGCATCGCTACGCGGAACATCGTACACTACAACAACTACCGGCAAATCAGCCTGCCGCTTGAATTAGGCATGGAAAAACACGCAGGAAAATGGATGTTCGGCCTCAATGCAGGCGCTGTTTTCTCCTACTCATTCAGGCAGACAGGCAGGACCCTGGGCAATACTGTTCCTTTTGTTGATTTTAACCAAGAGTCGACAGTAGCGCCGCTCAAAACCTTTGACATTGGCCTTCGGATTGATCCTGTTTTGGGCTATTCCTTGAATAAACGGGTTGTGTTAATGCTGAGGCCGCAATGGAGCTGGCAACAAAAGTCGTTTATACTGAAATCAGACATGCGCGCCAATGCCCATTTTTGGGAAATGAATGTTGGATTGCGGTATAATTTACAATAGAAAACCTGAATCTTCAGGTAAACTTTTTTAGCGTGTGTTCGGGAATTGGACTTTGGCCTGTTCCCGAATACCATTTCAGGAGGGTGCCTCATTATTAGCGATTTTGCACATTTATCATTAATCGCTAATGACATATAAAGCGCAAGGTTTTGAAAATCAAAAAATTAGCGTTTTTAGCGTCATTGGCCGTTAGTCTGATATGTGGAATATTGCTACTTGTGAGGCCCCTCTTTTTCTACCTGAAATGAGGTGAGCGTCGAACAAATTTCCCAGATGATACGCGGCAAACTTATTTTTTGCATTTTTGCCCATCCAACAGGCGACATCGCCGCTTATTTCATCACTGATAAAACGATTTATGGCAGACATCAACGACAAGCAAACGGAGCAGAAATCGGGAAAATTTCCGCGCTCGATTCCCTTCATCGTCGGCAACGAGGCAGCAGAACGCTTCAATTTCTATGGCATGACCGCCATCCTGACGACATTCCTGATCGCGCATTTTTACAATCCCCTGAAAGACCCCAACCTCGATGCCGTGGCCGCTGCCACAGCCAATGCCAAAACGCACGATTTCAAGGCAATGGCCTACCTGTTGCCAATGTTCGGCGGTATGATCGCCGACTGGTTCTGGGGTAAATACAAAACTATTCTTTACCTGTCGATGGTGTACGCTCTTGGCAGCTCGCTGTTGGCATTGTCAGTTGGCAATGAGGTTATGTTTACCTCTGCGCTGTTGTTGATTGCTATTGGCACGGGCGGTATCAAGCCTTGTGTATCTGCCAACGTCGGCGACCAGTTTGATGAATCCAATGCACACTTGCTGCCCAAGGCTTTTGATGCGTTTTACGCCTCAATCAATGCCGGTTCGGTGCTGTCCATCCTCCTGATTCCTTACCTGAACAAGGAATTCGGCCCTGCGGTGGCTTTTGGCGTTCCGGCTATTGCAATGGTCATTGCGGTGATCTTCTTCTGGGCTGGCCGCCATACCTATCGCAAAATTCCGCTGCCGGTTTTTGACCGCAACCGTTTTGTGATCTTCGTTACGGCATTTATTTCCTTGCTGTTGAGCTATGTTTATTTTGATACGCTGCCCACTATTGCTGCGAATCAGATCAAAACGACAGGCTCTTCGTCTTTTGCCGGACTGTATCCTTTTGTATCCGACAAATCCACGTTGTCTTCTTTCGGCACAGGCCCGATTCTCGGCGTTTGGGGTATTTTGGTCGTAATTATTGCTTTTGTTTTCAAAAAACAATGGTTTGCTACACCGGGTAACTTCGTCGGTATAAACCTGTACGCCCTGACCAACGGTGGTTACAAAGCGGCTTCTGATCGTTTTGGCGCTGACAAAGTGGAAGGCATTCAGTCTGTGTGGCGCGTACTGGCCGTATTTGCATTCGTTCCCGTTTTCTGGTCGCTTTGGGATCAAAGCCAGTCTGAATGGATCGTTCAGGCGCAATCTATGGATCTTCAATGGCTCGGTATTACCTGGCAGGCTGAACAGATTTCTTTTGTCAATGCAGCCTTTATCCTGGCCTTCATTCCGATCTTCTCGTTTGGTATTTTCCCATTCCTGAATAAAATTGGCATCAAAGTGACTCCGTTGCGCAAAATCGGCGCGGGTCTGGTCATCACTGCCCTGTCATTTGTGATCGTGGCGATCATCCAGCAATGGATTGACGCGGGCGAGCGCCCGAATATCAGCTGGCAAATTCTGGCCTTCGTGGTGCTGACAGCCGGTGAGGTGTTGATCTCTATCACTTGCCTTGAATATGCTTACACGCAAGCGCCGCCATCCATGAAATCAACCATCATGGCTTGCTACCTGCTGTCGGTAACTTTGGGCAACGTGTTGGTATCGGTTATTCAGACCAACATCAAAAACGGTGGCTTTTTCGCACAATTTCATGGCGCGGGCTTCTTCTGGCTGTTCTGCGGTATTTGTTTCGCGACGGCCATTTTGTTCATGCTGATTTCGCCGCGCATCAAAGAACACTCCTACATCGGCGGAACATCCACCAAGTAATGAACTTTTCAAATTCCAAATTTGAAAAATAAATAGAACTTAACTTCCCGATTCGGAGTAATCTGAATCGGGAAGTTGCTTTTTTTGCGCCTATATCTGATTGATCTCATGGCAAAACGACCAACACAAAAGCCCGGCGCTGCGGCACAGGCCAATGTTCCCGCTGAATCTCGCCCTTTTTCCTGGCAGTGGCCATTACTGGCGGTTGTGCTTATCATCACCGCAGTAGTGTACTGGCCTTCGCTGCAGAACGGCTTTACGAACTTCGATGATGATGTGTATGTGACCAATAACCCGCACATCAACAATCCGCCCATTTTGGCCACCAAGGAAGTAGCGGGCAACTTCCACCCGCTGACTATGTGGTCGCTCTCGATGGATAACGAGGAACTGCCCAACAAAAAAGGGCCAGACCCAAAGCCGTTTCACCGTACGAGTTTGTTGCTGCACCTGCTAAATGTGGCCCTGACCTTCGGACTGGTTCGCGCCCTGCGCGGCAGTGTGTGGGTTGCTGCATTCGTGGCCTTGATTTTTGCCATTCACCCGATGCACGTGGAGTCCGTCGCCTGGGTGTCGAGCCGCAAGGATGTTTTGTTTTCGGCGTTTTTTCTGGGCGGATTGTGGCTGTATGCCCACCAGCGCAACAAAGGAGAATTAGCGACAGGCGATTGGGCTAAAGTATTGATATTGTTCCTGTTATCCTTATTGAGCAAACCCGCGGCAATTGTATTTCCGGCCATCGTTTTACTCACGGACTGGTATTTGCAACCGCAAGGTCGCCGACAGTGGGTCATGTATGGCATCATGGGGGCCATGTCGGCTGTTTTCTCGCTGGTCACGATGAAATATCAGCAGCATGTCGGCGCAGTGGTGGAAGAAGATTACTTTTCATTTGGCCAACGCGCCATGTTTGCCGCATACGGTTTGATGGTGTACCTGGGCAAACTGGTTTTTCCGTTCAATCTTTCAGCATTTCATCCGGCGCCAGACCGGACAGTAGCGTTTGGTTCGGCATTTTATGCAGCCATAGCCGGTGCGCTCGGTTTGCTGGCCGTTACTGCCTGGGCCTGGAAAAAAGGCTGGCGCAACTGGTTCTACGGACTGGCATTTTATGTCATCATGCTCAGCCTTGTGTTAGGCTTTATCAAAGTCGGTTCGGCGTTGTATGCCGAGCGCTATACCTACCTGGCTTACACGGGCTTGCTGCTGGCCATTGGCCTGTGGGGTGAGCGTTTTGTGGAAAAAGGCGCTGCACAAAAACTGGGTTTACTGGCAGCAGCAGGACTTTTTGCCGCCTTTTTCATTCAAAAAACGCGCGAACAAATCAGTGTTTGGCGCGATGGCGAAACACTGTGGACACAAGTCATTCAACAATATCCGCAGGAGCGCAACTACCTGTACAGGGGCTATTATCGTTTTCAACGCGAACAGTGGGCCGCTGCCATGGAAGATTTCGACAAGGCATACGAACTCAACCCGAACAATGAAACGAGCGTGCATATCCGCGCGCTTTGCTTTCAAAAATTGGGTAAAAAAGACGAGGCCATCACTGCTTTTAATGAATATGAAAGCAAGTTCCCGCCCAAAGCCGAAGTCTTGATCGCAGCAGGAAATCTGTATCAATCCCTGAACCGACACGCCGACGCTGTGCCGCGTTTTGAAAAGGCCAAAGAGTTAATGCCGGAAAGCATTGATGTGTATAACAACCTCGCCATCGGGTATTTCAACCTGCAAAAACTGCCAGAGGCCGAGCAGATGTTTACCAAAGCCCTGAGCATCAATCCGAATTTTATACACGCCCTCAACAACCGTGGCGCTTGCCGCCTGACGATGGGGAAATATGCCGAAGCCATTGAGGATTTATCCAAATCATTGACCCTCAATCCCAATCAGCCGCAAATGCGCGACTACCGCGCCCGCTGCTACGATGCACTGGGTAAAAAGGCCGAAGCCGCAGCAGATCGGGCAGCCATGGGAAAGTAAGAGGCGTTTAGAAAACTATGCCAAAGACAAGATAATGCTTCAATTGGCCTGACCATTAATCGTCCCTGAAGCCAACACTCTACGTCAACCGGCCTTATAGAAATGCCGACTTCGCCCCCAGAAACCACTACAAGTAAAATCTCACTTTTATGAACATCACCACCCTCGACCTCGAATTTTTAAACCTCGACCACGCCATCGCAGCATTTGTCGTGGAAGGCTCCGACGGCTTGTCACTGGTCGAATGCGGGCCGGCCTCTACCCTGCCCCATTTACAAGCGGCCATGCGCGAAAAAAACTGGAAAATCGAGGATGTTCGACGGGTTTTTCTGTCCCATATTCACTTCGATCATGCCGGAGCAGCGTGGGCATTTGCCGAAAAAGGCGCTACCATTTACGTTCATCCAAAGGGTTTGCCACACCTGGCTGCGCCTGAACGCCTGTACAACTCAGCCCGCATGATTTATGGCGAACAAATGGATACGCTATGGGGCGAAATGCGCCCGATTGAGGAGACGTTGCTCTATGCGCCTCAACACGGCGAAACCATTACGGTGGGAGATCAGCGCTTCACGTCGTGGTACACGCCCGGCCACGCATCGCACCACATCGCATGGGAATTTCATGAAGGCGATCAATCGGTTATTTTTTCAGGCGACGTGGCCGGTGTGAAAATCGGCAACGGCCCGGTTCAGCCGCCTTGCCCGCCGCCGGATATTGACATCGAAGCCTGGCTGCAATCCATCCAACTGATGCGTGAACTGGATGCACCCACGCTGTTATTGACGCATTTTGGCGTGATAACGGATAAACATAGCCACCTGGATTCATTAGAGCGCCATTTGCAGGCTTGGGCACAATGGATGCGCCCGCACTTCGACGCAGGCACTGCCGCGGAAACCATCATTCCATTATTCAAAGAATTTGTTGCCGACGAATTGCGCGCCAGCGGCCTCGACGATGAAGGCATCAAGCGTTACGAAGCGGCCAATCCGGCATTTATGTCCGTGGCTGGCTTGTTGCGCTACTGGAAAAAATCTAGCGGTTAGTGGTGAACGGTAAGTGGTTAGTTTTTTCATCATTTTCAGTCATGGATGAACACAAATAACCAAATCCACAAATAACCAACACCCCACCTACAAATCCTTCTTTCCAAAAAACCGGACTGCGAAAAAAACAGGAATAAAAATCCAGGCCAGCAGTATGATACAGGCAAATACAATACCTGTGCCCGTGCCTAAAAATTCGCGGAAAAGCGCTCCGGTATAACCCATCAGCGCAGAAATATCCATTTGCAACAAAACGACAACCCTGGAAAGGTCAATCGGATTGAGCGCAATGACGCCCAGCATTGCTTTTTCCAGCGGATAGTCCGCAAAAGCAAACATCAGGAACAACACCAGCGCATCGTACAACAGCGCAAAATAAAACCAGAGTAACAACGCCAGTCCGATACCGCGTGCTTTGTCGCGGGTCAGCACCGAGGCCAGCATGGCAATGGACACAAAAGCCACTGAAAGTCCGGCAGCGACCAGCACGAGCGTCAAACCGGTTAAATCCGGCGAAAAAATCGCTACGGGAATACCGATACCGACCAATACAGCCAGTTTCATGGCCGTTGCCAGGCCAAAAAATTCGCTCCACAGGATGACACTGCGCCGAACGGGCTGTGCTGCCAGGAGTTCGATAAATTCGGCAGAATTGTACAGGTGAATGGTCGAGAAAATGATGCTCACCAGGGGCGTAACAATCAGCACAATATTCAGCAAACCCACCAGTCCCTTGGTGGAGTCGCCGCCCAGGTTGAACAGCCCAAAGGATACGGCCAACAAAAACAGGGTATAACCCAACAGCATCCTGTTTTGAAGGATGTCGTACAAGACGTATTTAACAATGCGAATCACGATGTCAGTTTTTGGAGTTAGCAGATGAGTTAGCCGTAGCAGTACCGACGCCATTTTTCATGACCTGTGCCAGCGCGCGGGTGAATTTGTCTTCGCCGGTGCGATTTTTCAATTGTTCAATGGATTGATAAAATTGAATCCGGCCATCCATGATGTACAGAACATCGGTGGTCAGGTCGTCCAGATCGCTCAGGATATGCGAAGTGACAAGAATGAGTTTGCCTTTCTCCTTTTCGGCCAGGACTTTTTCTTTCAGCATTTCAGACGAAATCGGATCTAGTCCGGCGGTGGGTTCATCCAGAATGAGCACATCGGGATTGAATAAAAAAGCAAGACACGCGCTGACCTTTTGGCGTGTGCCGCCGGACAAGGTGCGCATGGGTTTGTGTGCAAATTTTTCAACTTCATAAGCCCGTATCAGGTCATCATCGGTGGGCCGGGCCTCGCCCCTGATCTCCCTGACCATGTCAAATAATTGCCCGACGCGCATGTTGTCCGGGTAGCGGCCGATTTGGGGCATGTATCCGATTTTTCGGCGGTAATCCCATTGGCCCAGAACGGACTGCCCCTGAAGGACAATGTCACCGCTATCCGGCACAACCAGGCCCAGCAGGCATTTCAGGAAAGTCGTTTTGCCCGAACCGTTGGGTCCGATCAGCGACACGGCCTGACCGGCATTCATGGTAACACTGATGTCGTCCAGTGCCTTGAGTTTGCCGAAAGATTTGGAAAGCGAGGTAGCGGTAAGCATAAATAGAATGATGAGGAAAAAAGGTAGAGGGTAAAGGGAGGAAGGCGGAGGGCAAAGGGTGGAGGGTGTGGTCATGCCATTCTACCGTCCACCCTTTTCCTTTTCACCGATTTTTATTGAGGTAGAAGTACGCCATCAATGACGTGGATAATACCATTGCTGGCAGGAACAGTCGCAATAATATTGGCGCCATTGACGGTGACTTTGCCACCTGAAACGCCAATTTTCAAATTGCCGCCATTGGCTACGGAAATGGACTGGCCATCCTGAAACATGTCTGTTTTAAAAACACCTAACGCAACGTGATATTGAAGAATATCCTGCAAATCGGCTTTCTTTTCAGGTTTCAGTAACCCTTCGACTGTACCAGCGGGCAATTTTTCAAAAGCGGCATTGGTCGGTGCAAAAACAGTGAATGGCCCTGCATTCGACAATGCATCAACGAGTTCGGCGGCTTTGACGGCTGCCACCAGTGTCGAATGGTCTTTGCTACTGGCAGCTACTTTGACCACATCCTTCTGGGAATCATCATCCTGTACTGCCGACTGGCCGCCGCCTGCCGGTGCTGCGGCATCATTCGAAGCTGTGGAAGTAGCGGGCGCGTTGTTGGTGCAGTTGGTCAGAACAGACACAAGCAACATGCTCAGGAAGAGCATGGTAACGGATTTGAATTTCATAACTTTAGATGGTTGGTGTGACGACTATAAATAGAGCATGGCTCGCATCAGGATTTTCAGGCGTGGTTCAGGGATTTCATGAACGGTTGTTGATCCATGAGTTGTTCGGGCGTCAGTGAAGGCACAATTTTTTCGACCTTGTCCATGAGATAAACCATGAAACTGCGCATCAGGAGCAGTCCAAAAGGCATGCGTTCGACGACGACAGCGTACAAACTGACGGGCCGAAATGGCACGTCGCCGATACCGTCGCGGTTGAGGTCGTAACCCTCGTAGCGATCCCAGTAATTGTTGTCGAAGGTGTTGAGTACCAGGCTGCCATTGGTGGATACGTCGAATGTGTTACCCACAAAATCATTTTGCCGGATGGTGTTGGCATCGCAACTGGCCTGTACGCGCAAGGCCCAGCCATTTTCCTGAAACCTGTTTTGCTCGATGATGATGCGGCTGGCGCCTTCGAGATAAACGCCCGCAGAGTTTTGTTCAAAGCGGTTTTTCCAGATATGGCTGTCGGAAATATCTTTTAACAAAAGGCCATAGGCGCTGCTGCCCCAGTTGAACCCAAACAGATTTTCGGTCATTTTAACCTGCCTGGAATACATGACAGCAACGCCTGCCCCGTTTCGCACAAACCGGTTGTGGTGGTAATGGTCGTTGTGCGAAAACATAAAATGCAAACCATAGCGCATGTTTGCTTCGCTGTGGTTGTAGCGTATTTCTGAATCCGTGACAAACTCGAAGTAAATGCCATCGCGGTGCCCCGTCAGGTAATTGCCTTCAATGAGCGCGCGTTCGCATTTCCAGAGGTGAATGCCATTGCCACAGTTTTGCTCTTCTTTTAAAATGCCCTGAACGTTATTTGAAGCGACACGGCAATCCTGGGTGTTGGACAGGTAAATGCCAAAATTACAATCGCGTAAATGGCAATTTTCGATCACGACCCTTTGAGCGGAAAGCACTTTTATGCCCGCCAGGTCAATGGTGCTGAGTTGTCCGCTGTTGCGGATTTCCAAACCGAAAATGACCACATCGGAAGCCGTGACGGTCAGAATCTCTACCTGATGATTGCCGTCAAGTACCGGATAATTCAGGCCGATCAGGGCCAATGGTTTATCAATCGTCAGATTGCCTTCCTGATAATACCCTTCGTGTATGTAGATGGTATCGCCCGCAGCAGCCATGTTGATGGCCTCCCGAATGCTGCCCGTTGCCTGACCGACGCCTGCATGGATGGAGGCCGCCGCCAAATCCATAGCGCCAAGAGCGAACAAGAGTGTTATCAGAAATTTCATGTTTAGATAGATGATTATTTATCGTCTCGCTCCTCGCCCCCACCCTCGCCTGACTGCGCATTGAACCAGGCAATAAGTTTGTTGCGATCGCTGTCTGATAATTTTGCTTCCGGGTGCATACCGAACCAGGTGTAACTGGATAATGGCATTTCACCCTCTTGTAATGTTTCTGCTGATTCTTCAAAAACCTCGGAGCGATCCTCGGCATTCAATTTGCCAAATTCAGAAAAGTTGACATGCTCGCGCCCCTCGTTGATGTGATTGGCCACCCACCAGGAAACGGGCGCGACTTTACTGTACCAGGGGTAGCGCGTTTCGAATGAGTGACAGTCATAACAGGCAGTTTTCATGATTTGCATCACGTCGGAAGGCGCGCCGGATACCTGCTGAAAATCCAGACTTGCATTCACCGCAGGATTGGTTATTGAGGGTCTGATGAATTGGGCTACTGCAAGCAGTCCCAAAAAGCCGAAAAACACTTTTTTTAACATAATGAACTTTTTTGTTCAAATTTAGTGAAAAAGTGGCTTTTTCCCAATAAAATCCATCAAAAAAATTCAATTTAGATCGCATATCAATAAACCCTTTTCTCGACTTCTATGGCAGATCTGCCCTTGACTGGAAAAATTACTTTTTAAAACAGTAGTATTTTATTTAAAACATTTTGTACTTTTACAACATTGTTTAAAATACTAAATGTTTCAAAAAATGACAACAAAAGAAGTAGCCGCCCGTTTCTGGGCATTGGCGCAACAAGGTCAGTACACACAAATACAGGATGAACTCTATGCCGCCGATGTGCGCAGTATTGAGGCATCTGAAGATTTTTTGCCCAATGCTGCCGGCATCGAAAAGGTGCGGGAGAAGGATAAACTCTTCAACGACATGGTCGAACAAATGCACGATGGCTACTGCACTGAACCTGTTGTCGCCGGCAACTTCTTCACCTGCGCCATGGGCATGGATATCACCCTGAAAGGCCAGGGACGCATCAATATGGACGAAGTTGCCGTCTATGAAGTCAAGGACGGCAAAATCGTCCTGGAACAGTTTTTCTATTAGAGGTTGTTTAAACTGCAACAAGTCTGCAAAAATCACGATGAAAAGGAGGGTTTGAAGGTTCATCTGGCGATGCTCTTCAAACCCTTTCCATGCGTCAAACTTATTTAAACAACAATTTCACTTCTTCCCAACTCAGGTTTTTTCCGCCCCCGATTTCTGACTGTACAAATTCGAGGTCTTTTTTATCTGAAAACGAAGCGACATCGGCTCGCATCGGGCTTTTTATCACATCGTTTTGCAGAAACACCGCTTTGTTGACATCCACAAACTGACCTGTTTTTTTAAAATCCACGACCACTACCTGTCCTATATTTTCAGGAGTAATGTCGCCAGACTTCAGATAGCCGGCAAGGCAATTCAGGTCATCAAATTTATACACGCGCCCTTTGGCTGTCACGATTTCAGCGCCAAAACGCTTGTCGGTGAGCGTCATTTTGCAGCCGTGGCAGTTGTCTTGACCCCAGCGAATGGGTTCCGGGCCGCTGTCACATGAAGAAAAAGACAGCATGGCCGTACCGGATAATACCAGCAGCGCTACAAACGGTAAATTGCCTTCGCGGGTGGTTTGCTTTCGCTGTTTGAAAAATTCCCACCACCACAAGATGGTAGCCATCAGACATACCCCGATAATAACCCACGCTCCGGTGTCAGGCCCTGAAAATGACGTGAAATTCAGGAGGTTTTTATAGCCGATCAAGGGTGGCTGATAACTCATATCCGGCACTTTGATGGCGGCGTTCGGATCCAGTTCGTGGCCGTACTTATAACCCCATTGCCAAAAATCCCACAGGGCGGCAATACCATAAACGTAAGATAAAAGCGTAAACACGAACAAGATGCGGCCCTTACCCAGCACGGCCGCAGCCAAACCGACAGCGATCAGGATACCTAACAAGATGCCGATGTAACCAAACTCCGGGAACATTTCCACACTGATATGCTTCATGCCAATATAGTGGTTCAGGCCATTGATGATCTCCACATCGCCACTGAGCTTATTGTGCCAGATTTTCATGGTGAAGCCTTCCGGATATTGCGGCGCCCACAGCAAAATCTGCCACAACGGAACGAAAAAAGTAATCATCAGCGAAAAGCTGCCCAGCCCCAGCAGGATGCGGGTGATATTGGATAATCTCATTGTTTTGGAAAATTTTGTTGAATCTGGAGCATAGCGCAAACAGGGGCGGAAATGCGGCGATCGCTAATCCCGCCCCTACAATGTTTTAAAGTCAACCCAAAGTGATTTTGAAGGACTCGCGTCTGTAAATCACTGAAAATCAGGAAAATCAATCCTGTAAATCTTCAAAATCACTGAAATCCGGGTATATATTACTTGGTTGCTTCGCCAGTTGGCTCGGCTTTGTTGCCGGTGCTGAAACTCAACGGAACGCTGCTGCCACGTGGCGATACACGCACATAACCCTGCATTTCCTGGTGCAATGCCGAACAGAAGTCGGTGCAGTAGATCGGATAAACGCCTACGCGATCAGGCGTCCATTTCAAGGTGCAGGTTTCGCCGGGCATGATGAGCAATTCTGCGTTGTTAGCGCCTTTCACGCCGAAACCGTGCGGTACGTCCCAGTCCTGTTCGAGGTTGGTCACGTGGAAATACACCTCGTCGCCAATTTTTACACCTTCGATGTTGTCAGGCGTAAAGTGCGAACGGATGGAGGTCATCAGGACGTGTACTTTGTTGCCTTCGCGGAATACTTTGGCTTCTTTTTCGCCCTTGGCCACATACGGGTGGTTGTTCTCCTCGATTTTGAATATTTTCGTGGACTTGGGTTGAAGCATGCTGGCTGGTATGGCCTCGGCATAGTGCGGTTCGCCAGTAGTCGGGAAGTCAAGCAACAGTTTCATTTTGTCGCCTGAAATGTCATACAACTGAGCAGATTGCGTCAATTCAGGGCCGGTAGGCAAGTAGCGGTCTTTCGTGATCTTGTTGTAGGCGATGACATATTTGCCATGTGGTTTGCGGGTCGGGCCGCCAGGAACGCACAAGTGACCAATAGAATAGTACGTGGGCACGCGGTCAACCACTTCCAGTTTCTCGATGTTCCATTTCACGATTTCGGAAGAAACAAAGAACGAAGTGTACGCAAATCCTTTTCCGTCAAACTCGGTGTGCAACGGGCCAAGGCCTGGTTTTTTCACCTCGCCGTGCAACACTGCATCGTATTTCAGGACAGGAATACCGTCGTATTCTGCTTCAAAGTCGCGCGCTTCAATGGCTTTCAGGATTTTACTGAAAGAAAATACCGGAATAACCGCAGCCAGTTTACCCGAACCGCAGATGTATTCGCCGGTAGGGTCAACGTCGCAGCCGTGTGGCGATTTCGGACAAGGCATGAAGTACACGATGTCTTTCAACTCCTTCGGGTCAAGCACTGTGACTTCTTCATTAATCGTGGATGTTGCCGAATGTGTTTTTTCATCATACACATTGTGGGCGTAACGCACTTTGGATTTCCTGCCTTTTCCGGCCTTTACATACTCCTCGCATTTTTTCCAGTTGACGGCCATAATGAAGTCCTTATCCTTTTGGGAAGCGTTCACTTCGAGCAGCGTATTGGCCTGTTCCGTATTGTAGCAAGAGAAGAAGAACCAGTCGTGAGATGGGCCACGACCGCAGCGGCTCAGGTCAAAATTGACGCCGGGCAACAATACCAGAAAGCCTACGCCCATGCGGCCGGTTTCTTTATCAATGCTGATAAAAGAAACAGTGCCTTTGAAATTCTGCTTGTAAGTGCCGATGTTCACGTCAGGATTTGATCCGGCGTCGTCCAAAGGATAACTGAAACGCGTACCTGCAACAGCATACTCCGAGTTTTCAGTAATGAATGGCGATGAGTGGTTACCCGAACTATTCGGTATCTCAATGATTTCTTCCGTGCGGAAGGTTTGCATATTGATCCGTGCGATACGCGGCGTATTGTTGCCGTTGATGAAGCACCA
>JADZBJ010000202.1 GCA_020852155.1 Saprospiraceae bacterium
GGAGTGAGGAGGTCGTATGTCAATGCAGCGCCCA
Source organism: Saprospiraceae bacterium (assembly GCA_020852155.1). GTDB lineage: Bacteria > Bacteroidota > Bacteroidia > Chitinophagales > Saprospiraceae > M3007. The sequence goes on from JADZBJ010000202.1 coordinate 35, forward strand.
AATCAATGCCCGTTCTTTCGTGGCCCTGAAAATCGTGCTGTGCTGCTCATTGGGCGCGGCGACATATTCCCACGTCAGGTTACTGATATGGGCGGTCTTCAACGTTTCCGACAGCGGGCCGGTCGCTTTGTAGATGTCTTCTGCGCCGGAACTGGCAAACCAGAATTTTTTAGGGGCTGAGGGAAATTTCATTAAGTGCTCGCGGGCCGTTTTGACTAAATGCTGGTCGTTCCACCAGAGCGACGGGTCAAAAGCAATGTAAAAATCAAACATATCGGGTGTCAGCAAAAGGGTTTCTGTCACAAAAAGCCCGGCCAGTGACTCGCCGATGATGCCCTTTTCGCTGGTGGTACGATAGCGTTTGTTGACTTCGGCAAACAGTTCATTCTGAACAAATGACCTGAACTGTGCCGACCCGCCTACGACCGGAGCGATTTCCTTGTCTTTTGCAACATTGGTCGGCCCTGTCAAATCCCGCCTGCGCTGGGTGTTTTCGATGCCGACCAACATGACGGGCCTGATTTTTTGGGCCGCCACCAAATCAGCCAGCGTATTGGCGATATGCGGAAAATCTTCCTGAATACCGCCGTCCAGCATGTACAACACTGGCAGCGCTCCTGCTGTGCCGGAACGATACGCTTCGGGCATCCAGACATTGATCGTTCGGGTTTCGCCGACCTGCGCTGAGGCAATCGTAAAAGTATCATGCCGGGGTACAGGGTCGCCAACCGGCGGGGCATGCTTGCAACTGGCCAGCAGAACAAGGGTGAGAAGTGTGAAGTAGGGTAGTGGGCGCATAACGGATCAGGATTTGCAGGATTTGATTTTTGGAGATTTGTTTGATTTCTGATTTTGACGGATTTCAGGAGAGGATTTGGGTTTCATATTCTTGTCCAGGTTGTACCATCCTGGGTCACGTATTCGAGTAAACCATTATCTTTTGAAACAATCAGGCACGTCGCCTCGAAACTACTACAGGCAGACATCCCGTTGCACCTGATTTCCAGGACGGATATATTCTGGCCATTCCAGGTATAGTCTGCTATGTCCGTAAGAACGATGCCGATATTTTGCGTGTGGGGCAAACCGGCTTTCGCGTCAATGAGTACTGAAATCTGATCGTCAGAATTTCTGCGACTGAATAACCAGACTTCCTTTATAAAAGTGGCTTTAATGACGAAACGCAATGCCGGATTCAGGCTGGAAGTGAGCGTCATCGTTTCAGTCTTGTAATCGCTGCCACATTCGTCGCCGCCGTAATAATCCGTATCTGAAACCCTGTCAATAAGACACGTATCTACGATACCTCCACTATTCCGAAACAAAAAGAAATTTTCTTGCTGATAAGGGGCAATCCATTTAACGGCTTCGGCATCCAACTCAACGTCGGTAGTCGAGGCGTCGCAGCCACAATCCTGGCTGGTAAACACACAGCAACCGCTGGTAAAAAGGGTAATAAAAATCAGGAAATACTTCATCATATCTATGTTCTTAAATAATGTGTTTTATCAAATTTAACTTTAAAATACCTCAATTTGAACACAAAAATACAAAACTTATTTTCTTTTTTAAACACAATTTGTTTTTAAAATCCGCCAACCCGACCCATATTTGCCCTCCAAAACGTACTTAAGCATCTATGAGAGAACTTTTACTGAAGTGGGCAAGTCCCGCTATGGACATTTATTGGGCGGATGTCAGCACAGAACTGGCCCTGCCTTACGTTGGCGAAGGCATTTATGCGGGTTTTCCGTCGCCAGCCAGCGATTATCTTGACCTGACCATTGACCTGAACCGGGAATTGGTCGAGCACCCGGAATCCACCTTTTATGCACGCGTAAAAGGCGATTCCATGCAAGGCGCAGGCATCCAAAGCGGCGATGTGCTGGTGGTGGATCGCTCGCTGACGGCCCAAAACGACGCCATCGTCGTGGCTTTCCTGAATGGCGAATTTACCGTCAAGCGCCTGCGTTACAGCCGCACAGCGTGCCTGCTCTTGCCCGCCAACGAGGATTACCCGCAAATACCGGTCAGCGAAAGCGACGATTTCAGGGTGTGGGGCGTGGTTACTTATGTCATCAAAAACATGCGCGAAGGAGGGCGGAACCAATGGGTCAGTATGCGTTAGTGGATGGCAATTGTTTTTATGTCAGTTGTGAACGCCTGTTCAATCCCGCACTGGAAGGTCGGCCCGTGATTGTATTATCCAATAACGACGGTTGTGTGGTCAGTCGCTCGGATGAAGCCAAGGCCATCGGCATCAAAATGGCGTCTGCTGCGCACCTGATAGCCGACCTGCTGCGCAAACACCGCGTGGTGGTTTTCTCCTCCAATTACAACCTGTATGGCGATGTGTCCAGCCGCATGATGACGGTACTGGGCAGCCTGGCGCCTGGCATGGAAGTGTATTCCATTGACGAGGCATTTCTTGATCTGCGCGGCATTCAATGCGCCAACTGGTGGGATTACGGCCAAATACTGCGCTCCGAAGTGCTGCGCCGCGTGGGCATTCCGACAGGCGTGGGCATTGGCCCCACGAAAACGCTGGCTAAAGTGGCTAATCACTTTGCCAAAAAAGACAGGCGGCACGGCGGGGTTTTTACCCTTGAAACAACGCACGAAATTGAGGCCGCTCTGCGCGAATTGCCTATTGGTAACGTCTGGGGCATCGGCGGACAATATGAAAAACTGCTGCTCCGACACAACGTCCGCACAGCCCTGGAATTTACGGAAATGCCCGCCGACTGGGTTCGCCGCAACATGAGTGTGGTGGGTCAACGCCTGCAGCAGGAGTTGCGCGGCATTCCCTGCCTGGAAATGGAAAGCGTTGCACCGCCGAAAAAAAACATCTGCACATCGCGGAGTTTCGGGAAAATGCTGACGCAATACATCGGCGTGAGCGAAGCCGTGGCCAATCACGCGCACCGTTGCGCCTGTAAACTGCGGCAACAGCATAGCGCCGCCTGCGTGCTGACGGTTTTCCTGCATACCAACCCTTTTAAACCTGAATTGCCGCAATACAACCCGTCGCGAACGATCAGGCTGCCGACAGCCAGCAACAGCAGCCTGATGCTGGTTGCCCAGGCCGAAGCGGCACTCAAAGCCATCTGGCGCGACGGCTATGCCTGGAAAAAAGCGGGTGTTATGGTGTCGGGAATTGTGCCGGAAAATGAAATTCAACTGACCCTGGATCATTCACCCAAACAGACGGAAAAACACAAGCGCCTGATGCTTACGCTTGATTCGCTGCGCGGGCGCTACGGGCATCATGCCGTTTCTGTGGCCACACAGGGCGTTAGTAATGCCTGGAAATTGCGCCAGGAGCGTCTGTCGCCGAGGTTCACGACCAACTGGAACGACCTGTTGGAGGCGTCTGTATAGCCAGCCTTTCAAATTTCCTGACTATAACGGATTGTCGTAATGCCCCAAAAAGCCATCGAAATTGCAGTGCTGTATAAAAGAAAAGGGCGTAGCCCTGTAATCTTCGTAGAAAAAAAGGACATCACCATTGAGGGGCGTAGCCCTGTAATCTACCCTCATCATACCA
>JADZBJ010000203.1 GCA_020852155.1 Saprospiraceae bacterium
AAAAAGCCATCGAAATTGCAGTGCTGTATAAAAGAAAAGGGCGTAGCCCTGTAATCTTCGTAGAAAAAAAGGACATCACCATTGAGGGGCGTAGCCCTGTAATCTACCCTCATCATACCATTCAAAACCATATTAAACTTGTGTGGCGTAGGCGTTGGCCATTATTTCATGGATGTCAGGGCTACGCCCCTTGTTACACGATATGATTTGTCATGCTACGAAGATTGTGGGGCTACGCCCCTTGGGTTCGCGATATTCCGATAAAGATTGTAGGGCTACGCCCAGATATACACTACACCGCAATATTCGATTGCTTTTTTTAGGGTTATCACTACAATCCGTTATAGTCAGGAAATTTCAAATTTGGCTCTTCATTCTTCCTTTTGCCAGTCGTAAAACCTCAATTTCTGCTCCAGCCGTTCGATCATTTTCAAAATTCGTTCTGCTTTCGTTTCTTCTCTTTTGCTCTCTTCGATCCAGTCAATGTAGTATTTCTGGTTGCTGTCGGACAGTGACAGGAAAAACGTGTACGCGTTGGGCGCATCAAGCAGGCAAGCCAGAATATCTGTCGGGATTTCCACCGGCGAATCGTCGAGGTAGAGTGTAACGTGAACGAAATCGCCTTCTTTTTTGCCAATTCGCTTTCGGATCGCGGCTTTGATCGGTAGCATCATCGCCCCGTCTTTCATGGGCAGCAGGTTAAATTGGTTGATGGCGTAGTCGTCAATCATGCCCCGCACCCGCACGGCTCCATTTTGTTTTTTCAAGCCAATCGGAAAATCAGCCAGAACAACGTACGTCCAGTCGCTGTATTTAAATCCGCTCGTTGAAGTCCTTTTTTCAACGAGGAAGGTGTTGTTGATGATGGGTATTTGTTTCATAAAACCGGGTAAACATACAGACGCAACATGTAAAACACGCAGGAAAGATATGACAAGCCTGGTTTTCTCATTTCTGGTTGGCATTCAATTGATTTTAGGGTAGTGGCATTTTTGCCATGTTGAGCGTAGCGAAACATCTGCATCCCACGAAGGTCAAATTGAACCTTTTGCCGGGCCAGTTCCTTCGCTACGCTCAGGATGGCACATCCCTTGATCATTTAAAATATGACACTACCGATTTTTGTGTCGTAGAAACCAATTGGGCAAATATGAATACTTTGTTGAAACTGAGAGGTTGTTTAAAATAGTATTTAATAGCCTGAAAAACAACAACTTATACTTGAATTTCAAAATTGTAACGCTTTTGTAACGCGCCATTTTCAAGATGCGCCCCTGTTGTTCCCTTCCTTTGTATGGTCATGAAAAAAACAACTTGACGACAATCTTTATGGATGGCACACTCGGAGAGATACGCCTTTTTGCAGGCGACTTCGCCCCCAAAAACTGGGAATTTTGTGATGGGAAACCCATTACTGTTGCACAGAATCCCGCATTGTTTTCAGTCATCGGATACCAATACGGTGGCGATGGTCAGAAGAAGTTTCGCTTGCCGGACTTGAGCGGACGCACCAATATTCATCCGACCGAAGACAATCCGATCGGTTTTTACGGCGGCGAAGTAACCCACCAGTTGACGATTGATGAGATGCCCGCACATACCCACCAGGCGAGTATTATAGGCAGCCCAAGCACGGGGTCTTCCAATGTGCCGGCAGGCAAATACCTCGGTTCGACGGATACAGGTACGCTCCCTTCAATCTATACCACTGTGGCCGACTGTGAAATGAGTAACCTCATGGTAAAAGTTGATTCCCACGGCGGTGGAATGGAGCATGAAAACATGCAGCCTTATCTGGTATTGAATTTCATCATTTGCGTAAACGGTCACTATCCAACGCGCACCTAACATAAATTTTACAATCAATCATGGATGAATCCTACATTGGCGAAATTCGATATTTCGCTGGCAATTTTGCTCCGCTTGGCTGGATGTTCTGCGAGGGTCAAACTTTAAATATTGCATCCAACGCCGCACTGTTCAACTTAATCGGCATAACGTATGGCGGCGATGGCAAGAATACTTTCAACCTGCCCGATTTGCGCGCAAGAGCAGCCGTCGGGGCTGGCAAAGGCCCGAACACTTCGAATTATGATCTGGGCAATACAGCAGGAGTACAAGAAGTGCAGTTGACGAGTGTCCAAATACCGAAACATATCCACACGGCTATGATGTTTGCCTCAAGCAAGGCGCCCAGTCAAAATGCTCCGGGAGGAAAACTGCTGGGCAGGGGGTCGCGCACAGCGGCCATGCCCACGATTTATGCCGCAGATAGCAATCCGCTCGAAAAAATGGACAAAAGGGTACTGATGCTTGACCTGGTTGGCAATTCGTATCCGCACAACAACATGCAGCCATTTATGGCCTGCAATTTCATCATTTGTTTAATAGGGGAATACCCGACTACTGATTAATTTATGGATAATTATGTTGGAGAAATCCGATTGTTCGCAGGTCGTCGCGCCCCTTCCGGCTGGGCACTTTGCGACGGTTCCACCATTCAAATCGCCAGTAATGAAATGCTGTATGCCATCATTGGCACAACATTCGGCGCCGATGCTACGACGTTTAATTTGCCCGATTTACGCGGCCGCCTTCCTGTTGGCGCAGGTTATCGCCATGTAAGGTATTTCAAACTGGGCGATCAGGGCGGGGTAGAAACAGTTACCCTGGATAGTTTGCATGTGCCTCCGCATAGCCACAAAACGCATGTCAATGCTTACAGCGCCGCGTCTGTTGACAACCATCCCAAGGATCGCATACTGGGTGGCGGCCCCAATATTTATACCGCAGATACATCTTCTCTGGTACAGATGGGCGGCGGTTCAGTAAGCGTAGAAGCTGCCGGCGGTAATGCGCCCCATACGAATATCATGCCCGTACAGGCGCTGAACTACATGATTTGCGTGCAGGGCCTTTTCCCTGAAAGGCAATAAGCCCAATGTCATTCGAACATGCGCTCTTTTTACTACTCTCTTCACTACAATACTAGACAAATGAAATTTCAATTAGCTACTTTGATCGGGTTGCTGACTACTGCGGCCCTGATGGCGCAATGTCCTGCCAATCTATCTGTATCCAATGGTTCGACGGGCACCTGGGTTAATACAGCATCGGGTGTTGCTACGGTCAGAATCACAGCCGTCGGCGCTGGCGGCGGAAAAAATACTCAGGTCAATTATGGTGATGACGGGCAAGTGGGAACCCTGAACGGCGGCGCTGGCGCTACCATCATTGGTACTTTTACGGTAGCGGCTGGCGCGAGCGTATTTGTTATTTCCGGAAAGGCTGGCGGCAACTCCGCCAACGCCGGAGCCGGCGGCGGCGCTTCCGGGGCTGTGAACTGTGGCAATCCGTCAAACTGCGGTACTGGCGCCATCTTGCTGATTGCCGGCGGCGGCGGCGGTACATCCGGCTTTTTTGATGGCGGTGGTGGGCGTTCTACTTCCGGCGGCGGCGGCGGCGGTGATGCTCCTGAAAATGCTGGCGGTGGCGGCGGATTAAATGCGGCCGGAACGAATGGGATAAACGGGGCTACAGGCGGTGGTCAGGTGAGTAAAACTGCGATATCAAATGGTGGCGCAGCAGGTAACAATAATGGCGAAGCCGGTGCAGCAGGCGGCAATGGTATGGGCGGCGGCGGCGCAACCGATGGCGGTGCTATTGCTGGCGGTGGCGGCGGACAAACAGGCGGCGATGCCGAGAGTTTGACGACAGAGGCTTTTGGCGGCTACTCATTAAATACCGGAACGAACCAAACCAATACGGCTGGCGCCGATGGCGGCGCGAATGGTGCAGGCTCTGTTCTGGTTGAATGCCTCAGCGTTTTGCCGATCGAACTGGTTTCGTTTGATGCCAAATTGCAGGACCAAACCAGCGTTATGCTGTCGTGGGAAACGGCTTCCGAGCATAATAATGCCGGTTTTGAAGTAGAACGCAGCAGCAACGGATCTGCCTGGACGAATTTGGGTTTTGTACAGGGCCTTAATGCCAGCGCTGAATATGTTTTCAATGACGCCAAGCCCATGAGCGGTATGAACTATTATCGCCTCCGACAGATTGATTTTGATGGCAAATTCGATTATTCCCCCATCGTGTCCGCGCAATTGAAAAGCACGGCTGGCGGTTGGCTGCAAGTGTTTCCCAATCCTGCGCAGGGACGTAATATCAACCTGCTGATCCCGGCGGATATTGAAACCGAAGTAACTGCAAAACTGTATGACCCAACCGGACAACTGGTGCGCACATGGTCGCTTCAAAGTGGCCTGCAACCGCTGGACGTTGCTGATTTGCCGCAGGGCGTTTACACCCTGCAGACCTTGATCGGCGGCGTCATGGAAGTGAATCGTCTGGTGCTGGGCGAATAGGCACTTTAATCGTCGCACACACTACTTTTCCCGCAGATTACGCAGATGTTCTGCGGCATCTGCGGGAAACTTATCCTGCTATGAATTTGCTCGCGAGCATGATGGATACTATGTTTTTTATTTTATAAAAAATTGAAAATCAAATATTTATACTTAAAAACTTAAAATGTAACGCTTTTGTAACGCGTTGTTTTTCAGGGAAAAAACAGGGGCTACTTTCTTTGTAACGTCATGCAGAAAACAACATGACATGATCATTTATGGAAGGTACAATAGGAGAAATCCGCCTTTTTGCCGGAAACTTTGCGCCCAAAAACTGGGCGTTTTGCGATGGCAAACTCGTAGCCACTTCTTTATTTCCGGCATTGTTTACCGTCATTGGCAATAATTATGGCGGCGATGGCGTGACTAATTTTCGCTTGCCGGATTTACAAGGACGCACAATCATTCACCCGGATGGCCCGTATGCGCTGGGTCATGCGGGTGGAGAAGTCGAACATTTGATTTCGCTTCAGGAAATGCCGCGCCATAACCACGTGGCGGCTATTCAGGGTTCGACCATTCTGGGTAATTCAAATATACCGTTAAGCAGATACCTCGGCTCGACGGATACCGGCTCCCTCCCTGCGATTTATTCAACGACAACGAATATTGTCATGAATGAAATTACTGTGCAATTCAGGGATGTCGGCGGCGGCGTTCCGCACAACAACATGCAACCTTATCTGGGCCTGAACTATATCATTTGTTTACAAGGCCTGTTTCCTTCTAAAAATTCATAGAACAAGTCCAACTTATTCAACATGGGAGAATCATACATCGGGGAAATCCGGTTTTTTGCCGGCACATTCGCCCCCGTAAACTGGCTTTTTTGCGATGGGCAAAAATTAGATATTTCCAAATACTACAATCTTTTCAGGGTAATCGGAACCTCATTCGGCGGTAATGGTTCCACTTATTTCACCTTGCCGAATTTGTGCATCAGGGCTGCCGTTGGCGTTGGTCAGGGTTCTGGTCTTACAAATTATCACCTTGGCGACAAGGCCGGAGCCGAACTGGTTACCTTGTTTGAAGATGACATGCCCAACCATAACCACCCGGGCGCTATGTATGCATCAAGCAGACCGCCGACCCAAAAAACACCTGGTTATAACTTATTGGCCAGAGGCTCTCGCACCGTGACCATGCCTACGATTTATGCCCCGGCCTCCAATCCGCTTGAAAAGATGGACCCAAGGGTACTGATTGTTGAACAATCCGGCGATAGCGTCGAGCACAACAACATGCAACCATTTCTGGCTTGCAATTTCATCATTTGTTACAACGGGACCTATCCCACATCTCTTTAGTCTATGGATAATTATATAGGAGAAATCCGATTGTTCGCGGGTCTTCGTCCGCCTGTTGACTGGAAATTTTGCGATGGCTCAGCCTGTGAAATCACAGAGTACGGCAGTTTATACGGCGTAATTGGTAATACTTATGGCGGGGACAGCACGACGTTTAACCTTCCTGATTTACGCGGACGCGTTCCGGTGGGCGCAGGCAACGGACCGGGGTCACACCAAGTGGCTTTGGGCGAACAAGGCGGTACTGAAACCGTAAAACTTGAAATTCAAAACCTGCCTCCTCATAGTCACAAAGTACACGTACATGCTTACGATGGGGCGGGGGCAGACAACAATGTCAAAAACCGTGTATTGGCTGGCGCCAACATTTATTCCAACGAATCATTCGTGAATTTGATGGGCGATCAGGCCGTTGCGGTGGAAAATTCGGGGGGCAGCCTTCCTCACAACAACATCATGCCTGTACAGGCGCTCAATTTTATGATTTGCGTCAACGGTATTTTTCCGGAAAGACCCTGATTGAAGTATATTGAACAGGCTTGTTACGACAAGAGCGGGTTTTTAAAAATAGCCACTTGTCGTAACAAGTCTGTTCATTAATCCTACAACTTCGACACCTTCTCCAATAGCCATTCTTTGGCTGCAACATTCTTGGTTGCGGCAATTTCAGTTTTCAGTTTGTCGCGCACATCGGCGCCCAAGCCCTGTGCCTCAACTAGCCGTCGTGTAAACCGAACCAGGTTGGCATATAACTCGCGGTGATAACCGAGATTTTTGGCGCGCCTGAGCCACACTGCAAAACTGTCGAGCAAACTGTCCAAAGCGCTCCACGATTGTAATTCATAGAAACTGCAAAGCAATAATCGGCGGTCGTCAAGATTGTGCATCATGTCTGTAAAATTGACATTTTGCAAGGTTTCCAGTACTTTTTCAAACCTTTTTTGCTTGAA
>JADZBJ010000204.1 GCA_020852155.1 Saprospiraceae bacterium
CCACCACAGATATGCAAGCCTCTGAATTAATCCTCAACGCCGATAACAGCATTTATCACCTTGGCCTTCGAACAGATCAATTGGCGCCCGTCGTTTTGCTGGTCGGCGACCCTGACCGCACGGCTAAAATCAGCCGCCACTTCGACGCCGTCGAACATCGCGCCGCACACCGGGAATTTATCACACATACAGGGCGCATCGGCAACAAACGCTTGTCGGTCGTTTCGACTGGCATTGGTACCGATAATATTGACATCGTGTTGAACGAACTGGATGCACTGATCAATATTGACCTCGAAAAACGTCAGCCCAAAACAGAAACGACGTCGTTAAAAATCATTCGACTCGGCACCACCGGCAGCCTTCAGGCATCTGTGGGTGTGGATGCCTTCGTCGCTTCGAGCGCCGCTTTCGGCATGGATGGTTTAATGCACTTTTACGACGCACCACAGCAGCAAAACCATCCGGCGCTGGATGCCTTGCGCGCGCACACGGGTAGTGACTGGACGTTCCCGGTGGCGCCGTATTTTGCCGAAGGCGATAAAAAACTGCTCGATTTGTTCTCCAATGGCACATCAATTGGTATTACAGCCACCAATTCCGGGTTTTACGGGCCGCAGGGCAGACAATTGAGGGCAAAGGTGAAACAGCCGCGCTACCTTGATTTGCTGGCAAATTTTGAATTTCAACAGCAAAAAATCGTCAACCTCGAAATGGAAACGGCTGCGATTTATGGCCTTTCTGAAATGCTCGGGCACCAGGCATTGTCGCTCAGTGTGGTACTTGCTAACCGGCCACTGGGTCAATTCAGTCCCTCGCCGGACCAGTCGGTTGAAAAACTCATCGTCTGGGCGCTGGAAAAAATTGCCGATAACGATCTTTGAACTGCCATTTTGTCACCCGAAGGCATTACCTTTGCGGCGCTGATTTTTACGCCTCATTCTGGTCGCCAAAAGATCATTACCACTGCTATATTCAACTCCATGTTATACGACTCGAATCCTACGCTGGAAGGCATCAAAACGATTGACGAAGCGCGTCAGGGCAATGTTTTATTCAAAGAAAACTGGCAGGAATCCTCCCTGCCGGGCATCAAACGATTTTATATCGAGAGTTACGGCTGTCAGATGAACTTCTCTGACTCCGAGATCGTGGCCAGTATTCTGGGCGAAGTGGGTTATGCCCCCACGCGCAACATGGAAGAGAGCGATTTGATTTTGGTCAACACCTGCTCTATTCGTGAAAAGGCAGAAGAAACCATCCGCAAGCGCCTCAAAGTGTTTGAAATGGTGAAAAACCAGCGCCCCGACCTCAAAGTCGGCATCCTGGGCTGCATGGCTGAACGCCTGAAAAAGCAATGGCTCGAACAGGAAAAATTAGTTGACCTCGTTGTTGGCCCTGATGCTTACCGCGATTTGCCCAACCTCATCGGCGCTGCCGAAGAAGGCAATCGAATGGTCAATGTGCTGCTCAGTCGCGAGGAAACTTACGCCGACATCAGCCCCGTCCGCCTGGAAAGCAACGGCATCACGGCGTTCATTTCCATCATGCGCGGTTGCGACAACATGTGCTCATTCTGCGTTGTGCCCTTCACACGCGGCCGTGAGCGCTCCCGCGATCCGTTCAGCATCGTTGCCGAGGCTACCGACCTGTTTGAACGCGGCTACCGCGAAGTGACGCTGCTGGGCCAAAATGTTGACTCCTATAAATGGGAAAACCCCGACACCGGCGAGCGTACGACTTTCGCCAACCTGCTGGAAATGACGGCGCTCGTGCATCCCGACCTGCGCGTACGTTTCAGCACCAGCCACCCAAAAGATATGCTGGATGACGTACTCCACGTTATGGCCCGTTACGACAACATTTGCAAGTATATACACCTGCCTGTACAGTCCGGCAACAGCCGCATCCTGGATTTGATGAACCGCACCTACGACCGCGACTGGTATATGAATCGCATTGAAGCCATTCGGCGTATCATGCCTGATTGCGCCGTTTCGAGCGACATCATCACGGGTTTTTGTAGTGAAACGGAAGAAGAGCATCAGGACACCCTGAGCATGGTCGAATGGGCCAGCTACTCGATGTCCTACATGTTTTACTATTCTGAACGCCCCGGCACGCTTGCCGCCAGAAAATACGCTGACGACATTCCGGAAGACATAAAAAAACGACGCCTGAACGAAGTCATCCGCCTGCAAAATGCCATCAGCCTTCGGCACAACAAGGCCGATGTTGGCAAGACGTTCAAGGTATTGATTGAAGGCAACTCCCGCAAGTCAGACCAGGACTTCTGTGGCCGAAACAGTCAGAACAAAATGGTGGTGTTCCCCAAAGCGCCCGGACTCAAACCCGGCGACTACGCCCTGGTGACAATCAAAGACGCTACCAGTGCTACGTTGCTGGGCGAGCTGTAACCGCCAATCACCAGATTGGCGATGAGAGAAAGCACCTGCCTACGCCTACGAAACTTTAAAAATTTCACAAGCGTACGTGTGTAACATAAAAAATAAATGGCATCCAACCTTCAATCTATAAAAGCCCGATTCGGCATCATCGGGTCATCGCCGGCGCTCGATGCAGCACTGGAAACAGCCATGCGCGTGGCGCCGACTGACCTGACGGTACTCATCATGGGTGAAAGCGGCGTCGGTAAAGAAGTTTTCTCGCGCATTATTCATTCGCTGAGCAGTCGCAAACACAACGAGTTTATCGCCGTCAACTGCGGCGCTATCCCGGAAGGCACGATCAATTCAGAACTGTTTGGCCACGAAAAAGGCTCATTCACGGGCGCGCTCGGCGAACGCAAGGGTTATTTCGAAACCGTCAATGGCGGCACCATTTTTCTGGATGAAATTGGTGAAATGCCCATGGATACGCAGGCATATTTGTTGCGTGTGCTGGAATCCGGCGAGTTTATTCGTGTGGGCGCATCCAAGACCCAAAAAACAGACGTGCGCGTCATCGCAGCCACCAATGTGCAACTGGAAGAAGCGGTGCGCAAAGGACGGTTCAGAGAAGACCTGTACTATCGCCTGAATACTGTTCCGATTCGCGTGCCATCGCTCAAGGAGCGCACCGAAGACATCACCCTGCTGTTTCGAAAATTTGCCTACGATTTCGCAGAAAAAAACAGGATGCAGCCCATCAAACTGGACGACAGGGCTGAACTCGTGCTGGAAAACTATACCTGGCCCGGCAACATCCGCGAGTTGAAAAATGTCGCAGAGCAACTCAGTGTCATTTCAGAGGAGCGACTTGTCACAGCAGAGGATTTGCAGCGCAACATACCCAAACTGTTCAATCGAAACCTGCCCATTCCGGCCGATCGCGCAGGAGGCAGTTCGGATTTTCCGGAAAGAGAGTTATTGTACAAGGTCTTGTTTGATATGAAAAACGACCTGAACGAACTCAAATCCATGTTTTTCAAACTGATCGAAAGCAATAACCTCCATTTGCCGGATTTGAACACCGCTTCGGGCGCTTATCGCTCGCTGCCTCCGGCATTTAGCCAGCCAGGTTATCCGTTTAGTGAAGAAGTGTATGAGAGTTCGGATTTTGTCAAAGGCGGCAACAATACTTTTTATCACAACCTTGAACAGGAGCGCGTAAAACCGATCATCATCGAAACGGGCAAAAACGGAAATTCATCCGATTTTGATCAGGCTGAAGTTGAAGATCAACCCCTGGCTATGGATGATATCGAGAAAGAAGCAATCAAAAAAGCCTTGCAGAAATACAAAGGCCGACGCAAGGAAGCCGCCGATGAATTGAAAATCAGCGAGCGAACCTTGTACCGCAAAATCAAGCAGTACGACTTGTAGGAGTGTGTTTTTTCAACACAGAGGCCACAGAGCGAAA
>JADZBJ010000205.1 GCA_020852155.1 Saprospiraceae bacterium
GGTCAGGCTGTCGGGCAATTGAATGTTATCATAACGGAAATGAAGAATATTTCCATTGACCAAAGCCATTGTGAACGGGTGGCTGCTGGCCGTCACACGAACCGTGGAGGGGTTAAGCAACTGGCTCAATGTATCACGCAACACCACGAGGAATGCTGTATCGTTACCTGTATTCTGGAAGCGAATGGTATAATCAAGCGGCGTGCCGGGGCGAACCAATTTTTCGTTGCCAAAACCTAACGGTTGAGCATTTTTGTCGTTCGGGTCATAAGAGTTGACTACCGGCAGGCACTTTTGCACCATATAAGGGCTGCTGTTTCCTCCATTACCTCCTGGCGAACCACCACTCATACCGATGCAGTTAGTCAGCGAAAATGACACCAGTGAATCGCCGGGCGCGCCAGGCTCCTGTTCGGCTGTAATCACGACAGTGGACATGCTACTGTTAATTTTCACTTTTTCAATCTGCTCGCCCCCCGGCGGGATGTTGAACGTGCTGCTGCGCAAAACAATCTGGTCTTCTGCAATAATGAACTCCAGAGGTGCATTTTGAGCACCGTTGCCAATGTTACGAATGCGGAATACGGCAGTATCGCCCAGGCATTCATCATCCACTTCTATGACGGCTCCGTTCCACAGCGAACCGCAAGGGTCGTTGGGCGTTATCGCAGCCGTAATGCATACTTGTTGACCGATTTGAAGGTCGCAATCACCCACAACATTGATTTGAATATAATTGGGTGTGAAGCCGGGCGTGGGCGGTACATCACCTAAATCATAAGTCAGGGTACTGCCATTGATGGTTGTCGGCGCCGGTGAGGAGGACTGAAATTCCAGTGCCGGATCAAGAACCACTTCGACTTGTGCATCAGGCGCGACAATGGTACCTTCATTTTGATACCACACATTTAAAATGGCTGTCGAGCAAGGACGGATGCCCCATCCGCTCAGGTTTACATCCATGTCGTAACAGTTCACTTCAGGATAAGCCAGATAATCCTCCGTAACGACCTGCGGGGTTGTGCCAGAGATATTGACTTGTCTTTGTGATGCGCCACAGATGTTGTAGTTGTTATTCCAGGGGTAAAAACTCAGGAGGTAATTGCCGCTGGGTACAAACATTTGATAGTTGCCCAGATTGTCCGTCATGTCATACAAAACCTGCCCATTGGCTAGTTTTAACTCAATCTTCCAGTTTTGCAGGGCCGGATTATTAGCATCACCGACACAATCAGCATTCAGGTCCAGGCGACCGTTACCCTGGATGGTGTGAATCAAATTGGCCGATTGCATGGGTAAATCCAGCGTTTGCGTGTTACTGGCATTCGGCGCAAACGTGACGCTGTTATTAGCCGTCGGGCACAGATCAAAAAATGGTTCGTTTGGATTAACACTCAAATTAAATGTGCCGGAAGGCAGGTATAAAGTGTAATCGCCATTCTGATTTGAAAATGTCGAAAAACCTTGATTTCCGTTTGTTGCACTAACCTGAGCATGTAATATATTGGGTTCACCGGCATCTACCGCACAGTTGTCATTATCGTCTTTGGCCAGTTTGCCAGTAACGGTATTGACGAAAATTCCGGTATTGGCATTGGCCCTCAGGATACCGAACAAATGATCGTCATCAGTATTGCCATGGCCGATAGCCCAACCATCGGAGGTGATTCTGCCGTTCAAACCAACCAAGTGATTTTGACCATCCTCGGGCGACTCGACCGACCAGATGGTCGTACCGTCAGGCGCCATGCGCAACATATAGCCACGATACGCCAGAGTGCGGCCGCTCACCAGGAAAGAACCATCGGGATATGCCTGTACAGAAAACACTTGGCCTTGTATCGGAAAATCAGGCGTATCGCCCAACGAAACACCATTGGCGTCGTAGATACGCGCATGACCAAACTGGTTGAACAAACCTACATGATGACCAAAACCGCCGCCAGGCATCGGGAACAGGCCCGTCTGATAATTGGAATACGGCTGTGTTTCCCAAAGTTGGTTCCCGTCAGGGTCGAAACTGACAAAAGTGCTTTTTTGGGTGTTGTTATCGTATTTTGAGCAAAGCAAATTCCCATTTTCCAGCCTGATAATAGCCGTTGTGAAAGATTGATTGGCCGGCAAACTGATGGATTTGCTAAAAACAATATTGCCGTTATCATCCAGGTGACGGATGATCAACTCCGGGAACAGTACCCAGTCGAACGATGTAATCAACAAGTTGCCGTTGGGCAAAACGCCCATTGCCTGCGTCGCATAGGTTGAGCCTGGCAGTGCGATCGAATACTGAAGTGAACCGTCAGCATTGACACGCATGACTTGCGGCGTACTCACGAAAGCCGAGTCATTGCGAAGCCCTACGGCAAAGTCTCCATCCGGGAAAGCGACCGCATCGCCTAAAGGTGACAGAAACAGGTGCGTAGTTGGATACAGGTCGTCGAAATAAACGCTGTCCCACTGTGTTTGCAGGTTGGCGTCTAGTTTAATCAATCGAGCCTGATAACGCGGCAAGGTTGGGAAATCCCTGAAGTCAGCGCCCATGACGAGGTAACCGCCATCGGGCGTTTGCTGCACGCCGGTTGAGAATGAGCCGTCAAATCCGGCTGTCGGGCCGTAAATAATTTTTTGATTTTGCGCCGAGGCCCATATTCCCGTAAGGAATAACAAGGTCGCAAACATGAACTGAAGAAAGGTTTTCTTTTCCATGACTAAACTAATGCATTTGTGAATTACTGGTACAAAAGTCCGTACCAGATCATGCGCCGCCAAAATCATTTTTTTAAATTTGCCGGGTAAAATTTATTGCTATTTTGACGTTTTAATTTGATTTTCAATTAGGTGAAAACAACATGGAAGATTCTGCTCTGCTTGAAATCATCAACAGCCTGAGTGCTGTTGAAGTACGCGCCGCCAGGCGTTGGCTGCAATCGCCGGCATTTACGTTGCGCGCGGAGCCGCTAGCCTTGTTTAACCATTGCTGGCAATGTCAAAATGCTGGTCAACCAGTCGTCGCATCCGAGTTATGCAAGGTGTTAAATACTACCGATGACAAGCGCATACGCCGCGAAATGAGTGAATTATTACAGCATCTACGCGACTTTTTGGCGTGGCAAGAAATGAAAAAAGATCCTGTCAGGCATGAATTTTATCAATTGAAAGCCGTCAGTCGCCGGGGTCTTGAAAAAAACTTCAACCTGGCTTTGCGTGAAGCGGAAAAAACGGAAGCCAATGTCGGCGAAGCGGCGCTATCCCGACACCTGATTGACTTTCAGATTAACCTGGAAAAATACCACTGGGATCTCAGTCATCGGCGTGCGCAAGTCTTTCCGTTTGAATCCCTGTCGGCCAGCCTTAACAACTGGTACACTGGTCAATTGCTCCAGCTCACCTGCATGGCGCAAGCGCAGGGTACCGTCCACCGTACCGAGCATTCAGAATCTATCGAATGGGTCAGCGCACTTTTGCCAGTCATCCCCGGCCAATTACACCTGAATACTTCGGCCGTTGCCCTGTACCACCTGGGATATGTCATGCTTGCTCATCCTGAAATGCCCGAACACGTGAGCAATTTCAGGGATATGCTGGAAAAAAATCTCGAAAACCTGCCCACCGATGATGCGCGAGGGCTGTTGATGATGGCCATTAATCAAGGCATCAGAAGTATCAATGCCGGCGACCGGGATGCTATCAGGCGTACACTGGAATTTTATCAAATGGGACTTGAAAAGCGCCTGCTGCACGACGAAAGCGGCAACCTGTCGCGGTACACGTACAACAATATTTTGATGACGTGGCTGGCGCTCGAATCCTGGGATCAGGCCAGAAATTTCCTCGAAAAATATCGCGATGATCTGGCTACGGGCGAACGGCGCAATATTTACGACTACAACCTGGCCATCTACCATTTCAGGCGCGGCGAATTTGATCAAAGCCTCGATTTGCTCCGCGGCGTCAGTTTTTCCGACCCGATGTATAACCTCGAAAGTCGTAAAATGCTCCTGAAAATCTATTTCGAACAAGGCGCTTACGACGCACTGGAATCCTTACTCGAAAACCTGCTCACCTGGCTGCGCCGACATAGCGAACTGGGCTACCACCGCGAAATGTATCGAAACCTGGCTGTCTTTACCGGGCGACTAATGCGCCTGGCGCCTTCCGACAAAGAAGGACGAAACCGACTGAAAAAGAAGATCCGTGAAACTCCGCTGGTGGCGGAGCGGACTTGGTTGCTGGGGAAAATGTAGGAGGTTGGGGATTTGTGGAATTGTGGATTTGGTTATCTGTGTATTTGGTTATTTGGTTTTCGAGAAGATTCAAAATCTCTCAATATAACCAAATCCACAAATAGCCAAATCCACAAATAACCAAATAACCAATTCCACAAATAACCAAATCAATTACAGCCCATTTCGACCCTTGACAGCGGGTCGTTGTTCGGGAAACAATTGCCCGACATGGTCGCCGACGGCATGTAGCGCTCCAGGTTCGGGTCGAAAAGACCGTTTTCCAGAAACTCGACGAGATCATCCTTTTCTGTCTGGGTCAAACCCAGGGGGCGGAAAAAGACCGAAATACGGCTGGCTGGCACATTCGGGTTTTCCGGAACAGCAGCGTTGAAATAATCTACGACTTCGCGCAGTGAACGCTTGCTGGCGCCGTGGAAATAGAAGCCTACGTCGCGCAGGTTGTATAATTGTGGCACTTTGAATTTGAAATTATCTTCTTCAACACCTGTAAAACCGCCGCGGCCAAATACGCGCTTGTCGGTTGGGCCGGTACGGAAGACGTCATATCCGTTTTGGTGCAGGTCTTTCACTCCCAGTGCAAAGAATTCGTGCGGTACACTGTTTAAAGACGGGCTGTTGTGGCAGTTCACACAACCGGCTTTACCAAAAAACAACTGTGCGCCGCGTTTTTGAGATTCACTCATCGCCGATTTATCACCTTTCAACCACTCCTGGAATGGAGCGCGATTGGTCAGAATAGTACGATGGTAAGCGGCTATAGCAAAGGCTGCTACCTCACGAGTATAACGTATTTCTACGGGTATTTCAGGGAAAGCCTTGTCAAACATTTCAGTGTAACCCAAAGAGTCGGTTACGGCTTTATTAATCACCTGGCGGTGTACGATCAGCGCGCGATTGTTGTTGGCCTCCAGCCCTTTGTGTCCCTTGAAGTTGATGGCAATCAGGGTATCCTGATTCCAGGCAGATTCAGTTCCAACGTTTACATCAAACGAACCGAAAGTACCAGCCCAAAGCGCGTTGGTCACATAGGTCAGGTTGATGGTCGGCAATGGGCGAGCGCCCTGTGCATCCACTTCGCTACCGTCGTAGAGCGGATTTTTGCTGCGCAATTCGCCACTCTCGCCAAATCCGAGTGCGCCGTCGGCTACGCCCTGAAAACGGCCAGCCGTGAAGCCTCTGGATGGCACGTGACAACTGCTACAAGAATATGCTTCTTTGGAAACTGAATATGTCGGCTCAAGCCCAATACCTGTTTCAAAAAACAGCATTTTACCCAACTGGACTTTGGCTTCCGTTACCGGATTTTTAGGGTCCTGGTTGGGCAGCAGGCTATACTGATCGCTTTCTGGCATGATATACCAATCGTAAGCGCCTGTTTTCGATCTTTGATTTAGTTGGTCTTCAAGTTTCGCATCCAGATCAATGACCGGATCGTGAACGCATGAAATAAAATAGCCTGTTGAGGCCAGAAGGAAGAAAATTAGTGTAATTTTTTGCATTTTACGGTTAAAATTAATTTGAACACCTGGATTACATAAAACTATATCTGTGCCAAAGTCATTTTCTCCCTCCGTTTCGGTAAATTTTTAAAGATGATATTTATCACTCTTCTACCCTGTTTGGTATAAATGGCTGATACATCAGCCAGGCATGATTCTCGGCAACTGACTTTTCCGACTGTATTTTACCGTCCGGTAAAATGGCGCGCTGAATCAGTCGGTTATGCCTGGAGTAACCGCCAAATGGTTCAGCACGAATGATATGACCTTGTTCAACAACCTCATATTGCACGGCTGGCGCTTGCGCCGAACGCACCTGCCCGCGCAAGTGTGTTTCATCGAGCCAAACCTTTAATTGCCAGTCGCAGGAAGTATCGTTACGGATTTGCAAGTCAATATAATTCCAGGCCAGCGTTGCGCCGGAGCCGAAGGGCAGGGTGCGGTTTACATCCGGGAAAACGTCAAAACTGTGCCGCCAGCGCTCTGTCACAGTCAGGGGCGAGTGAATTACCATCCAGAACAGCAGGTTGCCCATCTGACAAAGTCCGCCGCCGGCGCCCTTGCCGATTTGCCCGTTTCTCAAGATCAGCCCTTCCAGAAAACCCCGACTGGCCGACGGGCGACCCACGCATGTCCAAAATGAAAAGGTTTCGCCGTGGCGAATCAGCAGCCCGTCAATATGCCTGGCCGCCAGCGTGAGGTTGGTAACCTTGTTGACTTGCAGGTATTGATCCACATTTTTCAGTGGGCGGAAAAGCGGCGTAGCGTGTTCAAAACAGCAAAATTCAAGGTCAGGCGCTTGCTTTTTTGCCCATTTTCGGCTTGTCAGCCGATTTTCAAGGCTTCTTTTCAAACGAAAAAAGAGAGGGCCAAAGCGCCGGCGCCACCGACGCCACTGGTTTTGTGGCGCCCGATACAGGTTTTCAGAAATAGCAGGATTGTTCGGTAGCATGAGGAAATGTGTTGATCAGGATTTTCTGGATTTCAGGATTTACAGGATTGGGTATTTTGAAGATTTTCAGATGTCATTTTATCCATTTCAGGGCAGGAAAATTTAAAAATTTGTACCTGGCAATCCTGAAAATCCAGCCAATCCACAAAAATCAAATCCTCTAAATCTTAAAATCCAGAAAATCCTGATCAAGAAGAAGAATGTTCGTTCCTTTGCGGAGAATTAAAGCCAACGCCCACAACGTTTTTTGAAATATTATGCTTAGTCGCCGCAGCGTTCGAGTCAAAGTTATGCAACTGTTGTACATGCTTAATCGCGATGCACAGTTGACGCCGGATGATCTCGTTAAAGATTACAACGAAGGTATCTGGAAAACCTACGAACTCTACATACTCCACCTGTATCTTTTGCTCAAGGTGGCCCAACAGGCTGAAAAGGACGCCCAAATTCGCGCTGCAAAATTGTTGCCGACTGACGAAGACCGGAATTTTCAGCCGATACTTTACCGCAACGTTTGCACACAAAGCATTGCCAATCACGTACAATTTCTGAACCTGGCCGAAAAGTACAAATCCGGTGAAAACCTGGATGAAGACCTGCTGCGCCGCATGTATGTCGCTTTTTGCGACACGCCTGAGTATAAAGCCTACGCAGCGCTCACCGAAGCGACCGTCGAAGACAACACCAAAGTGTTGTACGACCTGTATCGCTTCCTGTATGGCCACGATATCTTTATTGAAATCTGTGACGAGCGTTTCAGTAACTGGGATGATGATGAGTCGCACGTGATCGGCGCCATGAAAAAAACCATCAAAATGCTACCGCTGGAAGGCGAGTTCTACAAGGAATTTGAGCCTTCAGACATGACGGTGCGCGATTTCGGCGAGGCATTGTTGCGCAAGGTTTGCCAGGAAGATTACAGCCTGCTCAGCGAGATCGAGCCCATGCTGAAAAACTGGGATGCCGAGCGCGTGGCCATTCTCGACATGATTATGCTGAAAATGGCACTCTGCGAGTTGCTGCATTTCCCGACCATTCCGATCAAGGTGACGTGGAACGAGTTTGTTGAAATTTCAAAAATCTACTCGACGGAAAAAAGCAAGGAGTTCATCAATGGCGTGCTTGACCGCCTGATGAAAAAGTTGATGGACGAAGGTCGAATCGTGAAAGAAGGACGCGGATTGCGTGGCGAATAAGGGCTTCTCGAAAGTAGCCCGCACCCGGAGCCGCCAGAAATAGCGGCTCCAGATGCCAAACCGAATATGTAAGGCGGGAGCCCCGAAAAAAAAGGATTCAAAAAAAATCCTACCACTGAAACTAATTAAGCGGTAGGAAAATCAAAACATACTATGAGAAAACTGGGAACAAGATAATTGTACGCCGCCCCGATATGGAACGACAATTTACGGAACGGCGGATTTTCAGGGTTTAGCGGCGGGTTTGGGTAATGAAAAATATTTAATCCCCATAAAAAGGCTGCCATCAAGGCATAAAAACAGCAGAGGAGCATTGTCAATGACGACAATGCTCCTCTTTATTTTCGGCGATTGGTGATCTTAGAGGTTGTTTAAAATTCCCTCACTGGCTTTCAAAAATTACTTTATCCAGCAGCGCAGCATGGGTGTTTCTTCGACATAACCTTCGAGTACATCACCAATGGCAACCGGGCCGACACCGGCAGGCGTGCCGGTAAAAATGTAGTCGCCTTTGTGGAGCGTGAAATAGCGGGATATTTCGCAGATCAATCGGTCAAAGTCGAAAATCATATCGGCGGTATGGCCATGCTGGACGATTTCGCCATTCTTCTTTAACTGGAATTCGATGTTTTTCGGGTCTTTCAATTCGGCCAATGGCATGAAAGTGCTGAGCGGCGCCGAACGGTCAAAGCCCTTGGCGATTTCCCAGGGTTGACCTTTGGCTTTCAGGCGATCTTGCAGGTCGCGCGCCGTAAAGTCAATACCAAAAGCCACAGCGTCGTAGTAACGCGATGCAAATTCGGGCTGTACAGCCCGGCCATTTTTACAAACGCGCAGTACGATTTCGCCCTCATAATGAATATTCTGGCTGTAATCAGGATGGTAAAACGCCCGATTATTGAGCAAAAGCGCTGTTGGCGGCTTCATAAAAATGAGCGGCTCTGAAGGCACCGGGTTATTCAGTTCTTTGGCGTGTTCGGTATAGTTTCGGCCGATACAGAAGATTTTCATGACGTGACAGGTTGAGCGGGCAAATGTAATTCAGGATTTGCTGGATTTGGAGATTTAAAGTGTCGGATAAAAAACCACTCGAATCTCTGCCTCAAACGAGCGGCGAGCGAGGCGATAATGATGAGCGAATGGTTATAGTCCATCTTTTTTGTAAAAAAAATTTTGAGTATGCATGAAAGCAGTGCAACTTTGTCCCCCCAATTTTCAAAGCCCGGTCGCTTGTGCGACGGGCTTTTTTGTCCTAATCACTCAAGTTTTTATTAACACGATGGAAGAAAATACTATTTCACCCGAATATAATCCTGCTCGAACAGGTAATGGCGTGCCCCGCAAAATGAAGGTATGGAACAAAGTCCCCGGCGAAAATTCCTGGACGATGTTCAAAGTCATGGCCGAATTTGTGGACGGCTTTGAGGTCTTGAATCACGTAGGCCCTTGTATTTCTATTTTTGGCTCGGCCCGCACCAAGCCCGGTTCGCCATACTACGAACTGGCGGCAGGCATTTCAAAACGCCTCACCGAAGAGGGTTACGGCGTTATCACAGGCGGCGGCCCCGGCATCATGGAAGCGGGCAACAAAGGCGCCTGGATGGGCAATGGCACATCGGTAGGTCTGAACATTGACCTGCCATTTGAGCAACACCACAATCCGTATATCGCACCGGCGCACAACCTCAAGCACCGCTATTTTTTCGTCAGGAAAGTGATGTTCGTAAAATACGCGCAGGCATTTGTCGTGCTACCCGGTGGTTTTGGCACACTCGACGAATTGTTTGAAGTGCTCACGCTGGTGCAAACCAAGAAAATCACGCCGGTACCGATCATTTTGGTGGGCCGCGAATTCTGGACCGGATTGCGCGACTGGTTTGAAGACATCATGCTCAAGCGCCACCACAACATCAACCCGGAAGACCTGAATCTTTTTCACATCACCGACGATTCGGAAGAGGTCATCACGATCATCAACAAGTGGTACATGGGCGATACGGCCAAGGCGGCCCTTTCACCCAACTTTGAACTTTAATGCATAGTTTGATTAACCGCTAATAACGCTAAAAACGCCAATTTTTGAAAGTCAAAGACTTGGCGTTTTTAGCGTTATTAGCGGTTAAACATAAAAGTACCGTACTGCTACTTTTGAGCGGGCATCATATTGCGCTTCATGGCATAGACCAGCATCAGCACTTCATCGTAGCTGAGCATGCCGCTTTTCACGCCTTGTGATTTCAGGTAGGCATCGTACACGGCATAACGTGTTTCGGGCATCAGGTCTTTAAATTTGGCCATCTGCGCCCGGATAGCGCGTTCATCCTGCCTGATACCGGGCGGGATATTGGGCCTGAAAGATTTCAGATAAGTATAAGGATATTGTTCCATGCAGGTTGACGCCAACGTTCGCCAATAGGCCAAACGGTTGGTGTAAGCGATGTATGGATTTGCGTGGCAATAACAGGCTGCGTAGGCGATAAAATTGCAGATGCCTTCATCGCCGAAGCCGTAGCCATGCGACATCTCATGGGGTATAACTGACGGCTTTTGTAAGGGGTGAGCGCCATCATCCATATTTCCTTCGCCCGCGAAAGGCCAATAAATGCCCAGCGTACTAAAGCGTAACAAAATGCCCTGCGGTTGTAACGAGCGCACCCTGACATTGCCCGATGCCGGAAAATGATGGTCTGACAACCATTTTTTCAAGGCGGCGCGAAGCGTATCCTGCATGTGCGACGGCTCGTACCGCGCATCGTTGATCGGCATGGTATCGCCCTGTGTGACGAGCGTGCGCAGTGAATCCAGCGCGCGGGTTTCGGCGTATAATTCCTGCCAAATGGCCACGCTGTCCAGTGGCGCCGGATGCAATCCGAGTTGCTCTGCTATGGGCTTGCGATGATAATTGAATGCCCATAGCCAGTAAAACAGCGCCACCAGCACCAGGGCGAAACGGATGATCTCGAGTGCCCAATGCAGGATTTTGCGAGGCCACGTCAGTTGGCGAGGCCTGCGGATGATTTTCCAGACCCAATAACCAACAATGGTTGCCCAGAACCACCAGAACCCCGGTATGGGTTGCCAGCCCAGCAGGTGGTCATACAACCAGCGAATGGGCTGAAACAGTCCGCGGCTGTACCATTTTTCCACTTGTTCGGGGTGGTCGGGCGTCCACAGGGTAAGCAGCCACGTAATCAGGCCAAATAACCAGACGGTGGAGCGGGGTATTTGCATATTCATTAATTTGGTGCAAAAAAATGAATAAGTCCTACATTCACACCCATGACAGTCAACATTTTCGGCGCAACCGGCCTTATCGGTAATCTATTGTTGCATGCCAGCCTTGCACACCCGCGTGTCACGCTGGTCCGCATTTTCGTGCGTAAGCCCGTTGCTATTCACCATGAAAAATTAGTGCAGGTCACGACCACCTACGAAACCCTCGATCAGGTTTCCGGCGACATCAAGGGCGATGTGGTGTTTAACTGCCTCGGTACGACCATCAAGCAGGCGGGAAGTGAGGCCGCACAGTATGAAATTGATTGCCTGTACCCGGCCAAAGTAGCCCGTCTGGCTGCGGCTAACGGCGTACCTGCCATGATTAATGTTTCGAGTGTCGGGACAACTGCGAATGGCAATTTTTACCTGAAAACGAAATACGATATGGAAACAGCAGTCAGCGAAGCCGTATCCAGGGCGTGGTTTATGCGACCGTCTTTTTTAGTCGGTCAGCGCACCGGTTTTCGCCTTGGCGAACGTATTGCCCTTTTGCTTACGCCCTTGTTCGACCTGCTGCTATTCGGTGGTTTACGGAAATACCATTCTATTAAAGCCGAAACTGTCGCGCGCGCCATGCTGACAGTGGCAATTCACCAGCCTGAACAGCCTAAGGTGTTGCATTATGATGAAATCGTTGAATGGGCGGGAAAAGAACAATAGTCAAAAACAGCACTGGCTATCCGTGATCTTCACGAATAACCAGTTCTGATGGTTTCAAAATATTTCAATCCGGTTAATATTTCACTACTTTGATAACACGCTGCGGCAGCGTGTTGGTGCTGATTTTCAGGAAATACAAACCTGCACTGAGGTCGTCGGCAGGTATGGTCACACGGTTCTGGTCGGTTGTGTGCACCGTCCTGACAATGCGGCCCGATTGATCTATCATTTGAATGAGCGCGAAGTCATGTCGTCCTTGTCCGAGGTCTATATTCAGTTCTGTTTCAAAAGGATTGGGCATAATGACAATTACATTGTTTGCCGTGGTTTCGGTCGTGCGTTCTTCAGCACGATTGATGTCAGACGCTTCACCATTTGAACCAGTGGTGGCATTGCGTTGGCCATCAATGTCACCGCCACCGCCGCCTCCACTATTACCAGTTGAGCATTGTGTCAATATAAAATTCGTGAAACTGCCAGTTCCGGAGGTCGTAATAAATAAGTTGCCACCTGAGCCGATGTTCATGGTGAGCGACGCATTGGCATCTTCGGAAATATATTTAGCATAAGTGTAGCAGTTTGTACAGTAATTCGATTGATACTCCTGCCCGTCCAGTTTCCAGCTACTGACAACATCATTGGCAAAAGTCGCCCGCTCGCTTTCTGTACGCTCTATCTCCCCTCTTATCAAATAAGCCCCTTTGGCTCCTGGATTGGGTAGATAAGTACACTCAAACTGAAATCTCAGACCTCTGTCAAAAATAACGGGT
Source organism: Saprospiraceae bacterium (assembly GCA_020852155.1). GTDB lineage: Bacteria > Bacteroidota > Bacteroidia > Chitinophagales > Saprospiraceae > M3007. The sequence goes on from JADZBJ010000205.1 coordinate 12,601, forward strand.
ATGGTAGTTTGGGATCCGATGGAAGGCGCTGAAAATCTCCTTTCTCCGTTGCAGTTCACGGATTTGTCAGCGATGATTTCAGATACAATGACATAAACCGGTGAAAAAACCTCGACCGAAGCAACATTGTTCGAGTTGTTACCGACAGAACAGAAAGCGTTAACTTCAATCCGGTAAAATGTGGCAGGCTGGACATCAAAAACGGTTGAGGTATTGTTGACCCCCGTAAGAGTCTTGGTAACCATTGCTCCGCTATTCATGTTGGTCATAATTGCACGATAACCAGACGCTCCTGCAACCGGGTCCCAGGATGTTCTGGCTTCGTAAGGAACGAGAAACTGAACGTTCAGGTTTTGCGGCGCTGGCAGATTGCATTGCTGCGCCAATGCATTGCCTTCGATGCCTAATATGAAGAGCGTGAGTAAGAGAATGAGGTAGTGCTTGTGAATCATAAAATTTGAACTTTTGTGCTTTTCATGGCTGAGTTTTGATTTCCCCACAGTCAGCATTTAAAACAGATAAGATGCAAATTTTGTGACAATTCGCTCCACAATTTTATAACAATTTTACCGCAAAGTTCCAGCGAAAACATGCTAAAAATGATCTTGCGGTATCCATAGCATTGTCTTTTTTGCCGTTTAGCCCGCTTTTTTCTCGTTTTATCACCAAATTATCAGAAAAAGGCATTTCCAACTGACAGGAAATGTCCTCACTTTTGCCTTTGGCAGAAAACCAGCAACATGAAAAAATAACCTGAATTTATGTCAAGCCCTATTCGGATGCTGGATTTGCTGTCGTCATTAAACGAGGCAGAACAGATTGATTTTCAACGCTTTATTGTGTCGCCTTACTTTCATAAAGCCACTGTGCCCGAAGGTCTGGACATTTTGTTGACGCAAGTACTCCATTACCTGAATCAAAGTTCTGACCGCAAGGATTTTAATCGTGAAGCGGTTTACCAGGTCGTTTATCCGGGGCAACCATTTGTGGATAAAAAACTGGAGAAAATGCTGACGCTATTGCATCAACTGTTAAAGCGGTTTGTTGCTATTCGACATTTTGAACATACGGGCGACGAGAATGATTTTTCCATGCAGCAGCTCCGGTATTTTCAGGAACGTGGATTGACTAGCCGTTTTGAAGTATTGGCTGATGAAATGAGGTCGAACCTTTCTAACATTGTTCCTGAAACCGTAGAGCATTTCCGACAACGGAGTTTGCTGGAATACGAAATTTTCAAATTCGAACACTCCTTCAAGCCCGGCAAAGCCCCGCATACCAGTATTCCCGGAACTGTCGAGGCACTTGAGGCGCATCATCTGCTGATCAAACTGGAATTGTTCAATCAGTATATGCTTGCTCAAAAAAGGGTGCTTTTTCAACTGCCCGATGAGTTTCGGGATATTCTGAGAAATAGTTATTTCCCACCTGATCTTTTGACAAAGTACCCGTTGCTGCTACTCTCACACAGGATTTTTTTGCTGTTGCAAAAGGACGTCCCGGAAATTGCAGATTTCGAAGATGCACACCAATTATTTAATAGATATGAACAACTGATTTCTTCGGCATTCGCTCAGGTTTACCTTACATACTTGCGTAGTCTGTGCGCTTTGTTGGTCAACAATAACCATACACAGCTCCTTTACACCTTGTTTGAACTGTCAAAAGAGCATTATACACGAGGTTATATGTTCATGGAGGGCGGAAAAATATGGCATAATCACTTGCTGGCGGCCTCTAACGTAGCGTTGCGCGCAGGGGCATTGGATTGGTGTAAAGATTTCCTGGAGGAAAACAAAAACAGGGTTTTTAACGATCCTCCGGCGGGCGATCACTACCGACTGTGCAAAGCCAACCTGCTTTTTTATCAAGGGAAACATGAACAGGCACTTGATTTCATTCCGCAATCACTGGCCAGTCTGGATTATCTGCTCTTCGCCCGACGCCTGGAACTCAAATGCTATTACGAACTGAAATCTGACTTGCTGGAATACAAAATTGACGCCTTCAAGATGTACCTGAGCCGCGCCTCTAAAAGTCTGATCTCAACTTCTATCCGCGAACGGAATGGCAATTTCGTCAACATGCTGACCCAACTCAACAACACCCGGAATGACGATGCCTCCCGCTCGAAAAAACTGCTAACCCGTATTGCCGCCAGAGACAATATTACCGACCGCGAATGGCTGATTGAAAAGGTTAATTCGGCCAGATGAGAAAGTAGCGGTGGAAAGTATTCAGGTTTACGCAGCGTTTCATTTTCGAATATTTCCACCGCTACGCAGTTGTGCTCACAACAAGACATCATCAATTATAACGTAATTGAAACCCTGTGCATCAGTAACCTTATAACGATATGTATGGCCAGGCGTCAGTCCATTAACTGCATAACTATGATAAACCACATCATCAGTAACGATAATAAAGTCTTGCTTGTTTGTGATATCCCGAACCGTTATATGATACGTCCCGGCTCCGAAAGGCGTCCAGTTTGCCACCACGCTGCCGCCTCCTGTTTGCGTAACTGTAATTGAGCTACTGCGGTCAGAAGCCGCGTTAATGTTGTCTTGAGCGGCTGGTATAGCCGTTTCGATGTTTTCCTTTGAGCAGGAGGCAAACATGGCCGCCATAGCGAAAAAGGCCATAGCCATTAATTTGAAATTGAGTTTCATAATTCAAGTGAATTTTACATCAGCAACATCGCTGACAAGTGCAAATGTGCAGGCATCGAAAAAGGTAAGACAATAACACTTTCTTATCGAATATCCCGAAAAACAAACTGTGCACACCGTCATTTAAGTTGATTTGCACAGTTAAAATCTATTTTTTTCAAGAAAAATGTCGGAAATGGGCAAATTCAGATCATTTCAACATCCTGAACTTGATAACATATTTTTCGAAAAGTACTAATACAATCTACTCGGTTTCACTTGAAACAGTAAGATCATCTAGCATATAAACAACTCACCCCTTCATCACTTTCTTCAAAGCGGCCATATTGGCTGCCGGGTCAAATACAGCGCGAATGGCTGATTGAAAAGCCAGATGAGAAAGAAGCGGTGGAAAGTATTCTGGTACAATGTGTTTCATTTTCGAATACTTCCACCGCTACGCAGGCTGTATCTGGGTAATTTACCATTCCTGTGTTCCGTAAAATACATATTATACAGAACCGGTAACTACAGCAAAATGTTGTTATAGTAAGAGAATGAAATCATCTCTAATAATATAATTTAATCCCTGCCCGTCAGTAACCTTATAACGATATGTATGGCCGGGCGTCAGTCCATTAACTGCATAACTATGATAAACCTCTTCATCAACAACGATAATAAAGTCTTGCTTGTTTGTAATATCCTGTACAGTTATATGATACGTCCCGTTTCCGAAGGGCGCCCAGGATGCCACCACGTTGCCGCCGCCCGTGCAAGTAAGCGTAATAGAATTACTGCGGTCAGATGCAGTGGTAACATTGTCGGTCGTAGTTGGAATGGCCGTTTCGATGTTTTCCTTTGAGCAGGAGGCGAACAAGGCTGCCATAGCGAAAAAGGCCATGGTCATTAATTTGAAATTGACTTTCATAATTCAAGTGAATTTTTACATCAGCAACATCGCTGACAAGGGCAAATATGCAGGCGTCGAAAAGGGTAAGACAATAACACTTTCATATCGAATATCCCGAAAAACAAACTGTGCACACCGTCATTTAAGCCGATGCACACAGTTGAAAATTTGTTTTTTCTACAAAAAACATCTAAAAACGGGCAAATTCAGGTCATTTCATCATCCTGAACTTGATAACACATTTTCCCAAAAGTACTAATACCGTCCACTCGGTTTCATTTGAAACAGCAAGGTGATATAGCAAATGAACAACTCACCCCTCCATCACTTTCTTCAAAGCGGCCATATTGGCTACCGGGTCAAACACTGCGCGGATATCTATTGAAAATCCGGTAATGACGTGGCTTGTGATAATACTTCTCCCCAAAAACCGAAAACAAGTTCTTATTCGCTCCACGATCATCGGCGCGTAAGGTCGTTCAAGGACAGCCTGAATTCGTTCATCTAAACCAAGGCGGTGCATATTTTGTAGATTTGCTGCAAAAATAATAAAAACTTAGCCCCAGCGGGGCGAAACGTCGGTAACCTGAAAAATGTAAAAAATACCGAGGTGCGTAGCACC
>JADZBJ010000206.1 GCA_020852155.1 Saprospiraceae bacterium
TCTTGTCGCCGGGAATGGTATTTTTGCGTTTTCGCACCTGGATATGGATCATATTACTGAAAATAGCGAGTTAGCGGCGTATTTGAAGAAAAACACCAGCTCTCAATCGCTGGAAAAGGGGCTTGAAATATTCAGGCTGGGTAACCTGGAGCGTGTTTCTTTCGAGCCGCGCAACAATGGGGTTGCCCGTTACAAAGTCAAAAGCGAACGCGGATGGGATAATTATAATGTGCTGGTCATAGACTTTATGAGCGGCTTGACGCATCCGCAGGTTTCCTGCTCCTGCCCTTACGATTGGGGCGGATTGTGCAAACACCGCGTTGCAGTACTGCTTGATCTCGACCAGCGTGGGCTGTGGCACAAACCGGAAGTCAAACCCTCCGTATCAGATTACTTTGACATGAACGATTCCAGTGTGACGCTGAAAACACTGGATGATACCTACCTGAGGGCCAATGTTCAGGAGCGCGACTGGATCAAGCGTCATGGCGTGACGCGGGTACAGCTGATCGCTGCGAATAATGGGCAGGCCCAAACCAATGTCATGCTCAAAGGCGAAAAATTCGTCCAGCATTTCATCAAACAGGAGAACAACAAGATTCAGACCTCCTGTTCTTGTGGTCAACACCTGAGTTATCCGCTATGCGACCACAAACTGGCTGCCTTGTTGAAATTGCGCGATCAATATGGCGTACATGCGTTTGATCGTTTGCGTGATTTGACCGCCGAAAAAAATGCCTTGCTTGCGCCTTATGGCTATACGTTAAATGACGACCTCGCGGGCCGGTTTGATTTTAAAGTAGATGAAAACGGGCATTTAACCCTGATTATCCTGGATAGAAGTTTTCGGATACCCGGTGAGTTGGGGCGTTTTTGGGCGGAAAATCAACCTGTTTTTGAAAGCCGATCCAAACCGCTTACAGCGACAAAATTTCTCACAGACATTGAGCCTGAACAACGGCGCGTACTGGTTTATTCCATTACTATTAATGGGGCTGACCATTTGCCTGATGTTCAGTTAATACCCCTGACGGCGCAGTACAACGAAGCGAAAAACAAGTTGTCGTACATCTCCCGAATGGAGCAGATGTTCTTTGGCTCTGCGCGCGACATGGCTGATATGCCCATCACAACCGATCAGGATAATCGCATTTTGATGTTGGCCCGCAACGCTTTTACCCTCGAGTCGGCGGTTGCTGCCTTGCGCAAACAAAAAATAGTGCAAGGGCAAGTTTGGGCCTGGCAATTTCAGCGCATTGGCGATTTTAGTGTGGAACAACAAGCCAGTATCATGGCATACTACGGCGAGTTGTGGGAGCGATTGCTGCCATTGCTGCATGACAGGAAAGTGGTGGTCAGCCGCGATGCGCATCAACGCGTCAATTCTCTGGAATGGGTAGAAGTGGAGCCGCAGCCCCTTCACCTGCGTTTCAGCCTGAAAATGGATGACTATTTTGCCATCCTGGAATGCTATTTTGAGGTGAATGACGAACTACTGCTGTTCGCTCAAACTACGCCGGCCGGGCGTTGGCTGCGGCGTTTCAACGGAAAAATTGCCCGACTGGCCTCCGTGAACGATGTGCGAATCCTGGAACAATTCGGTGATGAAGGAAAAATCAAGGTCAGAAAGGATTACCTGCCCGGCATGTTATCCGACTTTGTACTCCCGTTGGCGCAACACTACACCGTCGAGTTTGATATTGACAAAGAGATTGAAACAGAAGACCTGTCATGGCAAACCGGACAGGTTTATCTGAAAGAAGATGAAGGTCATTTGCTGCTGGTGCCGGTTTTCATTTACGGGAACAATACGCCGGATGCTCCACCTGTCGAATTTTCCAATGACGGCCGCCGCGACAGGGTGCATTATGACCCTCAAAACGATCAGATTCTGATTCAGAAACGAACATCTGAAAAGGAAAGGGAATTCCTCAATTGGCTGGAGGCGCTACACCCTGAATTCCAGCTGCAGACGGGTGCTCAGTTTTACTACCTGCCCTTCGGCGATGTGCTGAAAAACCAGTGGTTATTTTACTTCTTCGATCAGACAAGGGCGGCAGAAGTGCCTGTTTTCGGTTTTGCCGAATTGAAACGCTTCAAATACAACCCGAACAAACCCAAAATGCAGATGCGCGCCTCATCGGGCATTGACTGGTTTGATTTGAAAGTGGAAGTCGCCTTCGGAGATCAGTTTGCCAGCCTGGCCGACATCCGAAAAGCAGTGCTGAACAAACAGAATTTCATTCAACTGTCCGACGGCTCTATCGGTATGTTGCCCGAAGAGTGGCTGGAGCGCTACGCCAAACTCTTCAAATTCGGCGAGGTGAAAGACGACTCCCTCAAGGTGTCAAAATTGCACTTCAACCTGATAGATCAACTGTCGGAAGATATTGACTCGGAAAAAATACTGAGGGAATTGGCTGAAAAGAAGCAAAAATTGCTGAATTTTCATGAAATCAAGGACGTTCCTTCGCCTTCCAATGTCAGCGCTACGCTGCGCGACTACCAGCATGAGGGCTTCAAATGGCTCAACTTCCTGGATGAATTTCGTTGGGGTGGTTGCCTGGCCGACGATATGGGTCTGGGTAAAACCCTGCAAATCCTGAGTTTCTTGCAGGAATTAAAAAACAGGAACAATGGAACGCATTTCGGCACCAGCCTGATTGTGATGCCTACCACCCTGATTTTTAACTGGCAGGCGGAAATTGAAAAATTCACGCCCGGCCTCACCTACTACGTACACAGGGGCATAACCCGCCAGCGCGATGCCGAAATTTTCAGTGGCTACGATCTGGTGCTGACCACCTACGGAACCCTGCGCAGCGATATTGACTTTTTCAAAGATATTGAGTTTCAATACGTTATTCTCGACGAATCTCAGGCGATCAAAAATGCCATGTCGCTGACCGCCAAAGCCGTCAAACTGCTTACGGCGCGTAATCGCATCGCCATGACCGGCACACCCGTCGAGAATAATACCATGGATTTGTATTCTCAAATGGAGTTTCTGAACCCCGGCCTCCTGGGCAGCACGGATTTTTTCAGGACGGAATATGCCAACCCCATTGATAAACACCGCAGCGAAACAGCCGCCCGCGAATTGCGCACGCTGATTTACCCTTTCATCCTGAAACGGACCAAAGAAGAAGTCGCAAGCGACCTGCCGGATAAAACCGAGACCGTGTTGTTCTGTGAAATGGGCAGTAAACAACGCCGTGTGTATGAAACTTTCAGGGACAACTATCGGTCACTGATTGCCAACAAGATAGAAGAAGTCGGCAAGGAAAAAGCGGCATTTCTGATTCTGGAAGGTTTGCTCAAGTTGCGCCAGATTTGTGACTCGCCTGCGCTACTTTCCGGCGATGAAGATTATGGCCACGACTCCACCAAATTAGATGAGATCGTTCGCGAGATCGAGGAAAATGCAGGACACCATAAAATTCTGGTTTTCTCTCAGTTCCTGAAAATGCTCGATCTGGTGCGTCAACACCTCGAAAAAGCCAACATCCCGTACGAATACTTAGACGGTCAGACAACAGACCGGGCCGAACGAGTGAATCGCTTTCAGGGTAACGACAGCTGCCGCGTATTCCTGATGAGCCTGAAAGCCGGTGGCGTAGGCATCAACCTGACCGAAGCCGACTATGTTTATTTGATTGATCCGTGGTGGAATCCGGCGGTTGAACAACAGGCCATTGACCGTACGCACCGTATCGGACAACAAAAGAAAGTGTTTGCCTACCGAATGATCTGTAAAGACACTGTCGAGGAGAAAATCCTGGAATTACAGAACAAGAAGAAAGACATCGCTCGCGACCTGATCAGCACGGAACAGGGCATGCTGAAAAAACTCACCCGTGACGATATTATTGGGCTGTTTAGTTGACGCTTCCTTACTTTTCAAATTTCAAATTAAAAAAATATACAATTTTAAATTTGAAATATACAATTTGAAAAGTTAATTAGTGTGCAAAGACCAAACGCTGCTGGAGGGCAGGTTTGTCGGGGCTTGTGAGTCGCAGGAAATACAGGCCCGCCGGGGTATTGGCTGCCGGTTCGAGGATGGTTTCGCGCGATCCTTCGGTCAATTTGACAGACTGTACCAATCGCCCGTCGGTTGACCAAAGTTCAAGCCTTTGATATTCTTCAGATGACCACTGGACGATTGCCATGCCGGTGGCGGGGTTAGGAAAGACCGAAAGTCCGGAAGAGCCGGCATTGGTCTCCTCCTTTGTTTCACTAAGAACGCACTGATGCAACAGGCCGGACAATGAATTGGCGCCCGGGCCATTATCCTGCAGGATATATCCACCTTCGATGGTTCCGCTTTGAAATAGATGACAAAAACCACTCATATCGGTCAAAGCCGGATTATTTTTAATGGTCAATCTCTTCTTCAAAAACTCCAGATTGCGGAATCCTGTGATTTGTTGAAGTTGGGGGTTGTCTTGGATTTCAATATTATCATACAACTGGGAAATTAGGGCGAGGGGGAAAGCCTTGATGCCATTAAATCCGGTGATGGCTTTTAGATTGGGGCATTCATTTATTCGTATAGCATAAGATTTATTAAATGTAAAGTTGGGTGAATTAAACCCGTAAATTGTATCAATTAATTTTAATCCCCATAAATCGATAACTTCAATATTGGTTAAAGTGTTTTCAATAGGCTTCAGGTTTATAATGGAGTCAGCGTATACTTCCATGCTCCCAACGGTTCTTAAATTTTCCAGCCCTTCCAAACTATGAAGGGTATCACCTAAGTACAAATACCAGGAAACAGAATCCAGACCGCTAAGGAATTTCAGGTTTTTCAGGTTGCATTTCGATACGGATACTGTTCTCATGTACTTAATATTTTCTGTGCCCGTAAATGAGTCAGCCACAATATTTTCCAAAGCAAAATTACCAGTGACCTTTCTTACATACCGTAGCGCAGACACATCGTGGAGTTTTGGGCAGCGGCCAAATCCTAAGGAGTAAAGAGAATCAATGCGCCCGGAAATGGTATCGTGGATGTATTCGAGATTGGGACAATTGGTCGCCCCGAAATAAGGCGCTATTGTACCCAACGGTACACCGATCGGGATGGCGTCGAGGTATCGAAGATTATAGCAGTTAGAGACGGTCTGGTCATTGGTGTGTACACGTTGATAATTGATAATTGTTTCAATACTATCTAAATGGTCAAGGAATAGATCTGAAATCAAGACAGAGTCTGAGATGCCGGTAAAGTCGCCAAACCAGGGGCAGTTGGTGATTCTTAAATTCATCCACTTGTTGAATGGCTCTTCTCCGAGTTTTTCCAGGTCTTTGATGGCCCTGAAATTAGGGCACTGGTCAATCTCAATGCTGCCGGTATAGTGCAGGGAACCAAGCCCTTCGGTAGTTTCGAGGGAATCGAGGTTATTCAGACGAATTTCGATGATTCTTCGCGCATTTTCCATGCCTTTCAGGTTTTTAATCCTTGGACAGTCGAAAATGGATAAACTTACTTCAACCGTATCTATACCGGATAGCCCTTCGAGTGAAAGCATATTGGGGCATTTTCCTATTTGGCAAATTCTTAATTTTTGGAGTGAATCACAACCGTGCAGGCTTTTTAAATTCTGATTATTGGATATAATTAAATAAGCGTTTAAGCAATCTGAAATACCTTCCAAGTTTTGCAATGAATAGTTGTCAATAATCTCATAATTTATTTCAAACCAATCATTATTATCCGGGTCAATGGCATTCATTGATGGAGAAAGTCCTGACAGGTCAATAAGTGAGTCATTATTAATGATTTCAACCAGACCGAATGTATTATCAAACCATGCAATATTATGTAATCCATAAAGAGACTTTAGTCTTGGGTTATTTTGGATGGTTATCCTCCAATTTACGCCCCATATATTAGCCAGCGGAGACAAATCTGTAATGTCGGAGCAGCATGAATCAGGCCCGATAATGAGTTGAGCGCCGATAAACCCGCTGCCGACGTTGTTGACCTGTTGTTGTGTTTTGAGGTGAACGATTTGTGCCGTGGCAAACTGTGCCCAAAAAAGCAGGATGAAAGCGAGGTATCGCATGGGTTAATCTATTTTATCAATTACTTTTCAAATTGGATATTTCAAATTTTATATTTTTTTAATTTGAAATATCCAATTTGAAATTTGAAAAGTTAATTAGTGAGACCAAACGCTGCTGGAGGGCTTTTAACCGCTGATAGACACAAAAAAACGGAGTGAATGGCTAACCACTCACTCCGTTTTCCTTTTCAAATTTCAAATTAAAAAATGTACGATTTGAAATATTGGCTTTCGCCACTAAAACCAGAAACTCAACAGCAGGAGGATAATACCCACCACCATACCGAGCAGATAGTACTCGATATTGCCGTTTTGCAGTTTGCGGAATGTCGCGCCGATGCGCTGAACCCCTGCGCCAACGCCGTTTACCGCGCCGTCTATGCCCTGAATATCCACGTAATAGTTGAACAGTTTGGACAGGCGTTCTACCGGACGAACAAACAGGAAGTCGTAAATTTCATCCACATAGAATTTGTTGGCCAGTACTTTCGTCAAGCCACTTTGAGCGGCGTCGGATATCGGAAGGTTTTCCTTTTTCGAATAGATGAAATAAGAGCCTGCAATCACCAGCAGCGCCAGGGTCGTCGTGATGGTCATCAGGGTAACCTCGGTGCTGGCGTCCAGGTGCATTTCATTCATCGGGATAACCGTTGAAAACCAGTGTGCCAGCCATTGAGACTCGCCCAGGTGCAGGAAATGCGGGGTGTTCAACAATCCGCCGGCTACGGATAAAACGGCCAGAATGATCAATGGAACAGTCATAATGGCCGGGCTTTCATGCAAGTGATGTTCTTGCTCATGCGTACCCCGGAACGATCCAAAGAATGTAACATACAACAGGCGACACATATACACGGCCGTCAGAAATGCACTGAAACTGGCAATGGCCCACCAAATCGCGCCTCCGTGCGCATAGGTAAAGGCGAAGATTTCATCCTTGGAGAAAAAGCCTGACAGGAACGGGAAACCGGCAATAGCCATGGTGCCAATCAGGAATACCCAAAACGTAACCGGCATTGCTTTACGCAGTCCGCCCATGTTGCGAATATCCTGCTCGCCACCCATACCGTGAATAACGCTACCGGCTGCAAGGAACAACAGCGCCTTGAAAAAGGCGTGTGTGGTCACGTGGAAGATGGCGGTGGTATAAGCGCCCATGCCTAAGGCAAGGAACATCAAACCCAACTGTGAAACGGTCGAATAAGCCAGTACTTTTTTGATGTCATTTTGCCGTAAACCGATCAGGGCCGCGAAAATAGAAGTGACCAAACCGACGATCGCAACGAAGTGCATAGCCTCCGGCGATACGGAATAAAAGGCATTGCAACGCGCCACCAGATAAACGCCGGCTGTAACCATCGTAGCCGCGTGGATCAGCGCAGAAACCGGCGTTGGGCCAGCCATCGCGTCGGGCAACCAGGTGTACAGGGGAATCTGTGCGCTTTTGCCCATGGCGCCGACAAACA
>JADZBJ010000207.1 GCA_020852155.1 Saprospiraceae bacterium
AAAGGTTTGAGGGATTTCTTTTTTTATACTGCCAAATCATTGATGCTCAACATCTTACAAAAACAGGCTAAAAAGTGCTGTCAAAAGTAGCGTGCGAATGGTATATTTTGAGCAGACCAGTAAGCGCCTTTCAGGATAATAGCCGCTACTTCGTCGGGCGTGCGCGCACTGGTGTCCAATACCAGATCGAATTGACTCAGGCGAGTGCTGTCAGCGCCGTACTTGAGTAAAAAACGCTCGTTTTCGCTTTTCTTCCGGGCCAGTAGTTTCTCCATCGCTTCATCGCGGCTGGCATATTGTTCGCTGCTGCGTCCAGGGTCGCCAAGGATACGTTCTGCGGCGATACGAATATCTGTTTTCAGGTACACCTTAAAGGAATGCGGCAGAAAAAACCAGGCCATCCGGCTGTCAATGATGTAACCACCGGGATTTTTGCCGAGGTCAATAAAAATGCCGTCAATGCGCTGGTCAATGGTCGGGTCAGCATCGGCGCGGCGGTTCATTTCGAGCGTATCAAGGCCGAGTTCGGCTGCAAGTTGGCGCTGAATACGGCCGGTACTGATGTATTCGAAACCTGTTTTTTCGCAAAGTATTCTTGACACGACGCTTTTTCCGCTGCCAAGGTCGCCGGTAAGCGTGATTTTTGTATCGCTGGGTAACTGTATCATACCTGAAAATGGGCGGCGAAATTACATAAAAGATCAAATAAAAAGCCAGCCTGCTTGCGCAAACTGGCTTCCAATATATCAAATCACCGAACGACGAAACAATCGGGCGTTTTTCAGGATTTTAAAATTTGACAATCAACCTTTTTATACCAAGACTCTGTATGAAGCAAATCCCGATTGTTGTCGTCATTTCGGTGGTTTGTACTAATTCAAAAATCAGGTCAGGGGATCAGGAAAAATCAAAAAATCAATCCTGAAAATCCATAAATCCCGAAAATCCTGATCTATTCGCAACTTTCTTTCAGGTCGCGCAAATCGTCCTTACTATTCACCACCACCTGCGAACTGTCGTCGGTCATTTGAACCGTAATCGGGAAGACTATTTCCGGACGACCTTGTACGCCGGGGTTGTTTTGACGCCAGGTGTGGATAGCATCGCGCATTTCCTGACGGCTGTTGACGGTTTGAGTGGTGCTGTCCGGGAAAGACAACGTGATCGGGAACACAAGAGTGAAGCAAGACAAGCCATGTTGGCCGTGGCCGTTCGGGCCGTGGTTGCCAAAAGTGGCTCCGGGGCAATCAGCGCGCAACTGGCGCAATTCATCTTCATTAGCCACAGTAATAATTTCACCACTTTCATTGACTACAGAAATCGGGAACACAAACTGCGGACGTGGGCGCGGGCCTTGTCCTTGCCCATGTCCGCCGCCTTGAGGTACGCCGTTGGCCTGGAACCAGTCGCGCAGGGCTTGTTTCATTTCATCGTACGAGTTCACCGCAGCGGTGGTGCTGTCTGGCAATTGAATAGTCACCGGAAACACCAGTTCGTAACATCCGAATCGGCCGATACCGCCGCGCTCTTGTACAGAATATAAGGCCTGATCAACGGCATCATCTATTTGATCGCTGGTGGCGTTGTCTTTGTTGCAGGCAATCAGGAAGGCCATAAAGGCGAAGAGAGGCAGCAGCCAAAATTTCATTACTTTAGTCATGATGATTTTGTTTTTTAGAAATGGATGAATGATTGAACGTTCTTTGCCTAATTAGGTCAAGGAAAAATCCAGGGGTTGCATTTTGGGAAAAATTTTTTCGATTGATCCGATTGATTCGATTAAATCCGATTGATCCGATTGCACGCGTAGAGTAAATGGAACGCGGATGACGCGGATGCACGCAACGCGGATTTTGGTGACACAACTGAATTGATTCGGTTTAATTGAATCAATCAAACTGCTCTACGCGTGCAATCGAATCAATCGGACTAATCGGACCTAATCGGATCAATCGGATTTAATCGAAAAATTTTTTCCCTCACATGCAACCCTTCGGTTTCTGCGTTAACCTAATGAGATAAATCAGGCAGTCAACTTATGCACGATATCCAACTTCAAGCTTGCATCAACGGCGAAAGGATGGCTCAAAAGCAGTTTTTTGAGCGTTTCAAAGGCAAAATGTTTGCCCTTTGCCTGCGTTATGCACATAGCCGTGAAGATGCAGAAGACATTCTGCAAGAAGGCTTCGTGAAAGTTTTTCGCGATTTACAGCAGTACACCGGCGAGGGAAACCTGGAAGGATGGGTGCGGAAAGTTTTCGTGAATACAGCACTGCAACACCTGAACAAACAAAAAAGAGGACTGTCGTTCGTGGATATTGACGGCTACGATGTGGCCGATGACACAGAACAACCCATGTACGACGAACCACCGGCAAAAAACATGATTCGCATCCTGCAACAACTGCCTCCGGGCTTTCGTACTATATTCAACCTGCACGTGCTTGAAGGCTACACGCACCCCGAAATTGCCGAAATACTCGGCATCTCGGTCGGTACTTCCAAGTCGCAACTAATGCGGGCAAAAGCACATTTTAAAAATCTCCTTGAGGGGAGTTTATTGTCTTGATATTATGGCAAAAAATCTACCTCCTGACCACCTCGACGATTACGTTCGCGACTCGTTCGATGGATACGAAGAAAATCCTTCATCCGATATGTGGGATCGCATTGATGGCGCATTGTCGGACGAACAACCGGAAAAGAAGCCTGTAACCCCGCTTACATGGCTCCGTTTAAGCCATTCCGCCGGTTGGCGACTGGCAGCAGCCAGCGTGATATTCCTGCTGGTTTCCATGCTGCTGTTGGGCAGGCATTACTACGAGCGCCGAATTCATGATCTGGAAGCCGCCGCAGTACGCAATGCCGTAACATCTGGTTCTTCACCTGAAATTTCCACTGCAAAAACCGAAATAACAGGTTCGCCCTCGGCTAATAACGCTTCGAATACAGTACAACAGCATTACACCGAAGAAACGTCAGCGATTGCGATCAACCCAACACCGGTTGAAAAGAAAAAAACAGGAAAAAGCCCTGAAAAAGCGGTCAGCCCGGCCGATCAATATGCTGCGACATTAAAACCCGCCCGCAATACCATTTCACAAGAAAAAACGGTCAATAATCACCAAAATCGCACTTCAACTGACGATGTTGCGCTGCAACATTCCAATAATCAGGCAACATCTACACCAATCAATAATAACCTCGAACAGCCCACTCCTGAAAACATTAAGACTGAAACAATTCCTGCGTTGGCATTCATCAGGCCCGAAGCACTGGAGCCTGTCCCCTACCCTGTTTTGACTGTATCCAGCATGGAGGAAAAATCTTTGGCAACGCCTGCAACAGTCCCCATTCAGCCTGTTCAATCTCGAATCCAAACAAATAGCGGCTGGTACTTCGGATTGGCCGTTGCGCCCGGCATCACGACAGAAAAGGCTAAGGCGCCACCAGCATCGTCCATGCGGCCGCGACTGACTTCAACGCCTGAGCGGGAAACGTATGTGCTGGATTATTGGCTGAAAGCCGGCAAAAAAGCCAAAAACAAACTGGGTTTTGAAACGGGCATCGGTTTCCGCGAACTGGATAGAACGGCCACACACACGCCGCGCTTCCGGTTCCGGGAGGGCATGTCCCAGCCCGGAAATCCTGGCGCTCAAAACTATGATTTCAGTTACGACCTGGACAGTTATGGCGGCAGTTCGGAAGTTACCGTCCGCATGTCGCAGGTAGATACGGGCGTGACGATTCCCGACGATACGCCGTTGAGTCTAACCATCACGACACGCCAGAAAACACAGTTGCTGCAAATTCCTTTGCTGGCGCGTTACGATCTGGGTTATAAAAACTGGGATTTCAATGTAAAAGCGGGCCTGGTGGGCAAGTATTTCCTGAAAAACGACCTTGAAATCGCGGCTGAAAACAGCCAGGGCAGTCCGTTGCAGATCAGGCAGGGCCAGTCGTCACAACGATTGAATGTACAGCGACCTGGTGCATTGTTCCTTGGTTATCAGGTTTCTGCCGGTGTAGAATGGCGGCCTTCAGCCAAATGGGGCATTGCCCTGGAGCCAACATTTGCCGCCGATTTTGAAAGAGAAAATACTCAAGGTCGCAAATTGCCTCGTCAGTCGGCATTTACCTTGAATACAGGCGTTAATTATTATTTTTGATTGATCCGATTGATTCGATTATTAAAAAGTGGTGCCAGACTGTTGTGTCACCAAAATCCGCGTTGCGTGCATCCGCGTCATCCGCGTTCCATCCATTCTACGCGTGCAATCGAATCAATCGGACTTAATCGAATCAATCGAACCAATCCCTAAAGCGCGTGTAATTCCACCAATTTCCGGTAAATCCGTCCGCTTTGCATCAGTTCGCTGTGGCTGCCTTGCTCCACGATGCGGCCCGCTTCCATGACCATGATCTGGTCGGCATATTGCACGGTACTCAGTCGGTGCGCAATCACCAGGGCTGTGCGATTTTTCAGCAACGTATCCAGCGCCGCCTGCACCAATTTTTCTGATTCGGCATCCAGCGCAGAAGTCGCTTCATCCAGAATCAGGATGGGCGGATTTTTCAGCAAAGCGCGAGCAATGGTTAGTCGTTGCCGCTGACCGCCACTGAGTTTGCTGCCCCGGTCGCCGATGATGGTATCAAAACCTTGCGGCAAATTTTCAATAAATTCCAGTGCATTAGCAGCTTTCGCGGCAGCAAGAAGGTCTTCCTCGGAGGCATTATTCAAACCAAAAACAATGTTGTTGCGCACGGTATCATTGAACAAAATCGCTTCCTGACTGACGATGCCCATCAGCGAACGAAGGCTGCGGGTTTCCAACTGACGTAT
>JADZBJ010000208.1 GCA_020852155.1 Saprospiraceae bacterium
CATGAACCAGCGCAGGGCTTCCATTTTCTGCGCTTTGTTGTTTGTTTTATCAGCAGCACTGCTGAGCGTAGAACAGTTGTCGGCAGCAAATTTTTCAAAAGCGCCCAGAATGTCGCCCTTGCAAACCTGCGCATCCATTGCATCTACGAGTTGTTGCAAATTCATAACGGTTGAGTAATATTGTTAAGTAATAAACCGCTGCAAAGGTAATAAGAATAAGTTTTACAAAATTATTTTTGGCAAAGGTGACTTTTGTTAAGTTTTTGCAAAATTAAAATTGGTAAACGATATTTGGTGTTGAATTTACACTAATACCCGACAACTCCTTTTGGCCATTCAGAATATATATTTGAAAACAACCGTTTTGTAGACTTTGATTTGGCTGTTTACCAGACTGGTCATTGAGGGATTTGGTTGTTGGAAAAATCAATATGGCATTCAGACGAAGCATCAAAACTCAAGTTCATCAAACTGTGTTTTTCAAATACCCAATTCAACAAATAACCCGATACCCAATTCCACCGACTCCAACGTACATTTGCCCGCCCTTTACCTGGATTTTAGCATAACTCTTCCAATTCATGCAATTAGACACTTTTGAAGTCGTCGGTGGACAACCCCTGAAAGGCGACTTGCACCCACAAGGCGCAAAAAATGAAGCCCTGCAAATCATCAGCGCTGTCCTGCTGACCGACGAACCTGTCACCATTTCCAATATTCCTGACATTCTGGATGTCAACAAACTCATCGAACTGCTAAAGGGCCTTGGCGTGACCGTTGACAAACTCGCGCCTGATACTTATCGCTTCTGCGCAGGCACCGTGGATATCGCTTATCTGCGCTCCGAAGAATTTATGCGCGACGCCCAACGACTCCGTGGCTCTGTTATGCTGATCGGCCCGTTGCTGGCCCGTTTTGGCCGCGCGACCCTCCCCAAACCCGGCGGCGATAAAATCGGCCGTCGGCGCCTGGATACGCACTTTCTGGGCTTTCAAAAACTCGGCGCCGAGTTTAAATACGACGACGTCAAGGATATTTACTACGTCGAACAACCAGCCAACGGACTGAAAGGAACTTACCTGCACATGGACGAAATATCCGTGACCGGTACGGCCAATGTACTCATGGCCGCTGTCCTTTCCAAAGGCAAAACCACGATCTATAATGCCGCCTGTGAGCCTTACCTGCAACAACTTTGCCGCATGTTGCAACGCATGGGGGCCAATATCAACGGCCTGGGGTCGAACCTGCTGGAAATTGAAGGTGTGGAATCACTGGGCGGAACCACCCACCGATGCTTGCCCGATATGATCGAGATCGGCTCATTTATTGGCCTGGCGGCCATGACGCAGAGTGAAATCACGATTAAAAACGCTGGCGTTGACCACCTCGGACTGATTCCGCATACATTCGAGCGACTGGGCATTCAAATCGAACGCCGCGGTGATGATCTCTACATCCCGGCTCAAGAGCGCTATGAAATTTCGACTTTTATTGACGGTTCTATCCTCACGATATACGACGCGCCCTGGCCAGGGTTTACGCCCGACCTGATGTCTATTATTTTGGTCACGGCCACACAGGCGCGCGGTTCGGTACTGGTGCACCAGAAAATGTTCGAAAGCCGTCTGTTTTTTACCGATAAACTGATTGACATGGGCGCACAAATTATCCTCTGCGACCCGCACCGCGCCACGGTCATCGGTCTGGATCGTCGTTATCCGCTTCGGGGTATCGAAATGACCTCGCCGGATATTCGTGCCGGACAAGCCCTGCTGATTGCTGCCCTGTCGGCCAAAGGCATCAGCCGCATCCATAATGTGCATCAGATTGACCGCGGTTATCAGCATATTGACCAGCGCCTGAATGCCATCGGCGCCAACATCACCCGCGTATGAGTATGATCAAATTGTGATCATTGGTCAGTGTAGTTGTGCTGGCTGGTTTTTCTGCCTTTTCTGAAAAAAAGGACGCGACGGTGCTTGCTCCTACTCAGGAAGCCCCTGCCAGCCAACCGGAAGAACTGGGCAAAGTGCAATGGTCGCGCGATCTGGATGCCGGATTCGAACAGTCAAAAGCCAGCGGCAAACCCATGCTGATCCTGTTTCAGGAGGTGCCCGGTTGCAGCAACTGCACCCGGTATGGCAACAACACGCTGTCGCATCCTCTGATTGTCGAGGCCATTGAAAGTTTCTTTGTACCGGTGTGCATTTACAACAACAAGGGCGGCAAAGACGCTGGGGCACTGCGCCGGTTCGATGAGCCAGCCTGGAATAATCCTGTGGTGCGCATCGTGAACAGTGAAGGCAAGGATGTGGTGCTGCGTATGAGTAATTTCAATTCTTCCGCACAATTGGTCAACGGTATGCGCAGGGCGTTGGAGGCTGGCGGCTCGGTCATTCCGGCATGGATGGAATTACTGGAAGAAGAACTGTCGGCCCGCGAAGCCGGATTGAAAACGGCGACTTTTTCGATGTACTGCTTCTGGAGCGGCGAAGGCACATTCGGCAATATTCCGGGTGTGGTCGAAACCGAGGCGGGATTTCAGAATGGAAAAGAAGTGGTGCGCGTGCAGTACAATCCTTCTAAAATAACGGAAAAAGAACTGGAAAGCCTGACAAAACCCAAAGGCATTGCTGCCTGCGCCAAAAACGAAGGGTTCAGGCTCGACCGCGAACCCAAATATTACCTCGCTCAAACGGATTATCGCTTCGTTCCGATGACCAGCCTGCAAGCGTCAAGAGTCAACAGTGCGCTGGGGCAACGCGGCGATGCCGATGCTTTTCTATCGCCCCGTCAACTGGATTTGCTGAAGAAATTTCAAAAGCAATCGCGCGGTCGTGGAAAAAATATGATCGGCCGGCAAGACCTGGCTAAAGCCTGGGAGGAGGCGCAGGGGTAGGGGGTAAGATGGCGCGGGTGGAGCAGATGGTTCTAAAACATTGAAATTCAAAAGGCGGCGGTCTCATCAGTAGCGATTCTGTGCTTTTTATGATTAACCGCTAATGACGCTAATGACGCAAAGTATTGAAAGTCAAAAACTTAGCGTAATTAGCGTCATGAGCGGTTAAACTAATTTGCTCGTATGAGATACCCGCTTTTTGGGTTGCCTACGCAGTCGGATTTGCACTATTTTGATCATCACTCGCGGCAGCGTCCTCTTTTGTTGTCTCGACCTCTTCTTCTTTTTTTCGGCCTGATATAAACCGCCAAATGGCGCCGCCAAAGGCAAATAAACCCAACAGGATGGGTTTGATGAATTTGAGTATAATCGCGAAAAAGCCCGCTTTGGCCAGCACCTTGCCTGCCACCAACCCGCCAATGGTCCACGCAGCCACCTCATCTATATTGGAGTCAAAATCGGCATAGCGATGGCCTTCATTGAAATTGACGCTGCTGGTAACGGACGGTATCACCCCTTTGACGGTTTCGACGGCGGTCATATCGCCAATAGCATTCATCGAAAGCACGCCCTTTCGACCCAAAATACGAACGTCATAGTTGAGGGTATTGCCCATTTCGCCTGTCCCAAACTTGATTTCTTTGGCCCAATGCAGCACTTTGTTGTTTTTGTCGTAGAAGGGTTTGGAGGCCCAGCCTATGATTTCAATGGGTTCATAGCCCATTTTTTCGCGTTTTTTGTTCGCTTCCTGGGCATCGGTTTGTAGTTCTTTCAGGAGGTCGTCATAGTTGATGTCATCGGCATCATCGTCTTTGACATACCCCATCTCGTCCCAGGAAAGATTGAAGGCCACCACATTGTCGCTGAGAGGGCCTTTGTCCGCAGGGAAGAGCATACCCAACGAGTTATCACTCGGAGGGTTGCCCCACAGTTCGGTCAAAACGCGGTTGCTTTGCGGAGCATCCAGATAGCGCATACCGTCGGGGACATTGATGGTGATCATACCATCATTGAGCGTGATGGCGCCCGTTTTCCAGACGAACGACCGGTCAATTGAGTCCAATAACCGTACCATCAGCAGCGAATCGGCTGGGTCGGCTGTTTGGGCTGAAACATGGGTGAGCAGGGAAAGCAGAGCAACAATCAGGGGAAAAGAGTGGTTTTTCATGTTGATGTAATGTTTTAGGGCTTTCGCAAACGGGTGTTTGTGCGACCCTGCCGGGGGCAGAACTATTGATTTTTCGAAAGTCCCAGTTTTAAAGAATATAACAAAAGTAAATAATCTACTGTGGCTACTTTACCTTTTTTCCAAAAGTAACTGTTTAGGTCAGCGGTTTTGGATCAAAAAAGCAGGCGATTTTAGGTCAATCAAGCAGATTTTTTGAGTTCGATGCAGCGCATCGGACGAGAAAAACGGCGAAGAGTGGCCTAAAATAGACCTTTTTTGACCAAAATGGGAGCGACCTAACCAGTTGCTTCCCAAAAAAGATACCTATCAGACCACCTGCAATTTCGCAAATTTCAAAACAATGCGCCGTTCTTCCATCTCGTCATCCTTGAATTTAATGGCGGCCACCTTGCCGTCTTTGGGGCCTTCGATGCTGAGCACCACCCCTTCTCCGAATTTCAGGTGACGCACCGTCATGCCGGTTTGAATCTCATCTGGCGCAGCGGCCTTGAAATCGGCAGGTACGGGCGTTGCTGTTGAGGCATTTAAGGGGCGCTGCCGTGGCGAGGCGAAATTTCCGGCTACACCGGAACGTTGGTAACTCCCCGCCGGCGAGGCTACCTGTCCGCTGTAATTGGTGCGCGCCGTGCCAAATCCGCCCATCAGTTCAAAGTGTTCGCCACTGATTTCTTCCAGAAAACGCGAGGGCTCGCTGACTTTAATCTGGCCGAAGCGATAACGATTTTGGGCAAAAGTCAGGGTGAGAAATTCCTTGGCGCGCGTGATGGCGACATAAAAAAGTCGTCGTTCTTCATCCAGGCCGTTCGGATCTTCGTACGACATGAAAGAAGGAAACAGGTTTTCTTCCATGCCTGTAACGAAAATACTTTTGAATTCAAGCCCTTTGGCGGCGTGAACGCTCATCAGGGTAATATAGTCGCCCTCAGATGCATTTTCATCGGCATCGGTGAGCAGGGTAATGGTTTGCAGGTAAGCCGCCAGCGTGGTGTCGCCGCCGGCTACGACGGCCTGTGTCGAAGCCGAGTCTGAAAATTCAGCAATGGCATCGAGTACGGCCTGTACGTTTTCCAGACGGCCCTTTCCTTCGGGGCTGTCGTCGCTTTTCAGCAGGTCGAACAGGCCTGATTTTTTCAGAATTTCGGCAGACAGTTTAGCCGCCGACTCTGTGGTTGATTTTTTTTGCCAGTCTTCCACCATTTGACGGAAGGTCGCCAGCGACTTCCGGGCGCGGTCGGTCACATCCAGTTGAGGCAACATCATGGCTTCCCACATGGGCAGGTTGCTCGCTCCGGCCAATGCCGAGAGTTTGTCAATGGTCGCGTCACTGATGCCCCGTGTAGGGAAATTGATGACACGGCGCAGGGCTTCTTCATCGCGGGCATTGACGGCCAGCCGCAGGTATGCGACAAAATCTTTTACCTCTTTGCGCTGGTAAAAAGACATGCCGCCGAACACCTTATACGGCAGGTTTAGTCGGCGGAGGTGTTCCTCGAATTTCCGGCTTTGGGCGTTGGTTCGATACAGGATGGCGATGTCGCCATTGGGCAGGTGGTAGCGGTGTTTCTGTT
Organism: Saprospiraceae bacterium; assembly: GCA_020852155.1. GTDB lineage: Bacteria > Bacteroidota > Bacteroidia > Chitinophagales > Saprospiraceae > M3007. Next base: position 5,660 of record JADZBJ010000208.1, read on the forward strand.
CCAGAATCAGGTCGGCTACGCGGCGGCCCTCTTCATCGTCAGTGACGCATTTAATCAGTTTGATTTTGTTGCGGTCTTCCTTGTCAGTCCAGATGGTTTTCTGCAACTGTCGGCGGTTGTAAGAGATCACCTCGTTGGCTGCCGAAACGATATGGTGCGTGCTGCGGTAATTTTGTTCGAGTTTGAACGTGCGCAGGTTGGGGTAATCCTTTTCGAAGTCGAGGATATTATCAATGGTTGCACCGCGGAAGGCGTAAATACTTTGTGCATCGTCGCCGACAACGAAGACATTTTCCGAACTGCCATCGTATTTCAGCAACTTGCGCAGGATGGCATATTGCAAAAAGTTGGTGTCCTGAAATTCGTCAACGTGGATGTATTTGAATTTTTGGCGGTATTTTTCCACCACCTGCCCCGGATTTTGATGAAACAGGCGATAGAGTTGAAACAACAAATCGTCGAAATCCATAGCGCCTGAACGCTGACAGCGGGCCATGTATCGCTCGTAAATATCCACGATGTATGGCTTTCGGCTGGCCCTGTCCTGCTGTATCATGTCGTTGTTGTCGCGATAGGCTTTGGGCGTAATCAGGTTACTTTTAGCCAGTGAAATACGCGAGCGCACAGCCGAGGGGTTGTAGGCTTGCGGGTCGAGGTTC